>CAYWDD010000220.1:0-2803 GCA_964456935.1 uncultured Faecalibacterium sp.
GCTATTCTCGGTATATGCTTGTCATTTTGAATATCTATACACATTATTTATTGCCTCCGAATGCTCTGATTACTTTAACGATGTTCAGCTTTGACGGACATTTCTTTATACATCTGCCACAGCCGACACATGAAAACTCACCGTCGTTATTTGCCGGGAAATACGCAAGCTTATGCATAAATCTCTGTCTGAAACGCTGCATTTGTGTGGGTCTGGGCGTTCCGTGAGCCATCATAGTAAAGTCGTTATACATACAAGAATCCCAACATCTGTATCTCTTTACACCGTGACCTGTATCGTAGTCCCTGATGTCATAGCACTGACAGGTCGGACATACGAACGTACAAGCACCGCAACCAAGACAGCTTTCGCTGAGTTTCTTCCAAATTTCGCTTTCAAATCTTTCCTTGACCGCACTTTCACCCCAGCCGTCAAGACTGAGTGAATGAAGCGGCAGCTTTTCAAGTCTTGAAGAAATATTCGACTTGATGGTATCAACCTCTGTTTCTTCACACTCGGTCAAAATATCGGCAATCTCGCTTGTGAGCTTTTCGCCCTTGTCGGTGTTCGCTTTCCAATAAAGCTCGTTTTCACCGTACCATGTGGTGATATCGCCTTTGGGAGCTGATGCGTCAATACCGAATGCCGAGCAGAAACAGGTTTCTTCGGGTTTATTGCAAGCGGTCGTGATTATGATTCCGCTTTTTCTCTTAGCCGAATAGAACTCATCGCAAGGCTCTGCAAGGAAAACCTTGTCAAGCACTTCTATGCCTTTAAGGTCGCAACCTCTGACGCCGAAAAGGACAAATTCGTCAAACAGGTTTCCGCTTGTTTCGACTTTAAATTTTCCGTCGATCTTTTTAAACGAGATTATGTTTTCGCTTTGAGGGAAGAACAAATCTTTAGCGGATTTAGCCGTTTGAAGTACCGTGTCGCAATAGCTGTCGTTTTCACTCCAAAGGTGAAAATCGGACTGACCGTTCTTCATTATCGGCATATATAACGGGGTACGCTCCGAGATTTTTGCAAAGAGCAGATTTAAGTTATCTTTTGATATTTTGTACATCTCAGTTGCCCCTTTCTTCGACTATTGACGGCTCTGCATCATCGTTTGTAAAGTTTACAAGCGGTGCTCTCCGGTCGGGTGTTTCGCCTGCCTGATATTCACCGTACAAGTTGTCGATATCTTTAATAAACTTTCTGTTGAGCAAATGAATAGGTATGCCCTGCGGACAAACTCTTGAACATTCTCCGCAATCGGTACAACGTCCTGCAACGTGGAAAGCTCTTATAATATGGAAAAGCTTTTCCTCGAACGTATCGTCGTTTGCCTTTGATGCAACACCCGAATTTACGTTATCGAAAACACACTTCATGCAGCTGCAAGCCGGACAAACATTGCGGCAAGCGTTACATCTTATGCACTTTGAAAGTTCGTTCTGCCAGAAAGCGAATCTTTCATCTGGAGTCATGTTTTCTATTCTCTCAACATCGGCAAAGCGGTCTTGTGAGGCTGTATTCTCGCAATCGGACTCAATTATTTCATCATAAGCCTTATGCTCACTGCCCTTACAGCAAAGGCACTTTTCATAAAGGACTTCGCTTTTATTTACGGTCGCAGTGCCGTCAAGTGAGAACACGTCAAAGCTGTCGCCCTTATCTATGACCTTGCTTACTCCGACAAAGCCGAGAGAAGAAAGCTTTTCGTGATCTATCATTCCCGTGCAGGGAACTGCTAAGACATAGAGCTTATTTCTGTCTATTCTGTGTTCGCACAAAAGCTGGTTAAAGCTGTATGTGTCACAGGGCTTAAGTACGACTAAGAGCTTACCCTCAGACTGTTCCTTGCAAGCTTTGATGAGATATTTGCTTAAGTTTGCGGCACAGAAATTGTCGTAAACCAAGTCGTCGATATCTTCGTTTGTAAAGAAAGTCGGTGATACTTCGTATATGAAATCTTCACTGCGGGACCAAGCAAGAACTCTTGTTACAGTTCCGTCGGCAAAAAGCTCAAGTATTCTCTTTTTTATCAATCCTGCTGTTTTTTGCATCTTATATCCCCCAGTTTCTTATTCTCGCCAAGCTCGTGTATCTGTCTTGAAAAATCGTTCATGACGACAGAGAATTTCTGTCCTTCGGCGGCGGAAACCCATTCGACTCTCGTTCTGCCTCTTTCTATGCCGAGGTAATCAAGCATTGAGAAAAGGAGAGTCATTCTTCTTCTTGCGTAGTAATTGCCTGTACTGTAATGGCAGTCGCCGGGGTGACAGCCGCAGATTATAACTCCGTCCGCACCTCTTTCAAATGCCTTTAAGATAAACATGGGGTTGACTCTGCATGAGCAGGGAACTCTGATTATCTTAACATCGGCAGGATAGGCAAGTCTGCCTGTACCGGCAAGGTCTGCACCTGCGTAACTGCACCAGTTACAGCAAAATGCAACTATGAGAGGCTTAAATTCAGATTTTTCTTGTGTTTCATTTATCTGCATATTGCATCTACCTCCGCCATTATCTGTTTATTGCTAAAGCCCTTAAGATCCATAGCACCGCTCGGACAAGCGACCGTACACGCACCACAGCCTTGGCAGACAGCGGAATTTACGGACGCTATACGTCTTGTTTCTCTTATGCCGTGATCGTTGACTTCCTTATCAATATAAGTGATAGCTCCGTAGGGACATACCTTTTCGCATGACGAACAGCCGTTACACATAAGTTCGTTCGGCGTTGCGGTACACGGATTTGTGACAAGCTTGTCCTTAGCTAAGAGTCCTACGACCTTAACTGCCGCCGCACCTGCC
>CAYWDD010000221.1:0-2802 GCA_964456935.1 uncultured Faecalibacterium sp.
ACTGTAGGGAAGTTGCCAATAAATCGAAATTCAAAGGCTGCAAAAACTAAAAGTCAGAACATAAACAGCACGAACGCCACGGCATTCGTGCTGTTGTAATTTATTGTGATTTTTGTTGAATATATCGGTGTTTACTCGTTAAACTCATATTCCCTCAACGCACTTCTTATATCGTACGATGAATAGCCGAGTCTTATAAGAGCGTTGAATGCTCTTGTTTTGTTCTTTTCGTCCTCAAGGCAGTGCGGATATTTTCTTGACAGTATATCCATTATTTCTTCTTGCGGACTTTCTTCCAGATTCTCCAAAACTTCGTAAATTATGTCACGGTCTATGCCCTTCATGTAAAGCTCTTGCGATATTCTTCGTTTTCCGAAGTTGCGTCTTAGTTTCAGCTCTTGTGCATACATATTCGCAAAACGTTCGTCGTCAAGGTAACCCGATTCTTGGAGCTTATCCGCAACCTCTTGTGCAACGTCCGTGTACCCCCTTTGGGAAAGCTTTGTGATAAGCTCTTTACGGCTGTGTTCTCGCCTTGATATGAGGTCTATCGCCTTATTATAAGCACGTCGGGAGTTGACCGAGCCTTTAAGCTCAGCCAACTCCTCGTCATCTATTTCACTTTTATTGGGTATGCCGAGGGAATACCAATACACGGCATCGACGGTCATTGTGTATTCTCCGTCAATGCTGATATGTATTTTGTCCTTTCTCCCTTTTTCGTACGTCAGGATCATCAGTCTTCGTCAAAAATTATATCAAGCTTTTTGCCGGATAAGGTTGACTTAGTTTTCTTTGCAGGCTCTTTTTCTGCCTTTTCCTGCTTTACTTCTGTCGGCTTGCTGTCCGATTTTTTGTCGGCAGGTGTTACAAAGCCGTAAAGCGTCGGCATTTCTTTTTTTACCTTTTCCGTAATCTCTGCAAGCAGATCCGGATTATCTCTAAGCAGTTTTTTAACGTTATCCTTGCCTTGACCCAAACGTTCTTCACCATAGGAGAACCATGCACCGCTCTTGTGAATAATGTCAAGACGTACACCGAGGTCAACTATCTCAGCCGTCCTTGAGATGCCCTCGCCGTACATTATATCGAACTCGGCCTCTTTAAACGGAGGGGCAACTTTATTTTTAACTATCTTTGCTCTGGTTCTTGAACCGACAAATTCGTTTCCGGGAGCTTTTATAAGCTCTACTTTTCTGACGTCGATTCTCATTGACGAATAGAATTTGAGTGCTCTGCCGCCTGTCGTGACCTCAGGACTGCCGTAAACAACACCGACTTTATCACGCAACTGGTTTATGAAAACTACGACAGTGTTGCTTTTTGCAACGACACCTGTAATTTTTCTTAAAGCCTGTGACATAAGCCTTGCGTGAAGACCCATGTGTGAATCGCCCATTTCCCCCTCTATCTCGGCTTTGGGTACAAGTGCCGCAACAGAGTCAACGACAACTATATCAAGTGCACCCGAGCGCACAAGTGCCTCTGTTATCGAGAGGGCATCTTCGCCGTTATCAGGCTGAGAAACGAGAAGCGAATCAACGTCTACGCCTAATGCTTTTGCGTACACAGGGTCAAGTGCGTGTTCGGCATCAATGAACGCCGCCTCACCGCCTGCTTTCTGTGCCTCGGCGATACAGTGGAGAGCAAGCGTTGTCTTACCCGATGATTCCGGACCGTATATTTCAACTATTCTTCCTTTCGGAAGTCCGCCTATTCCGGTCGCTATGTCAAGAGCTATAGAGCCTGTTGATATAGATTCAACGTTCAGACCCGAGTTTTGACCGAGCCTCATTATAGCGCCTTTACCGTATGACTTTTCGATTTGAGCCAGAGCTGTTTCCAGTGCTTTTTTCTTGTCCTCCATATTGAATACCTCCGAGTACATTTGTTCGTCTATTGTTACTATTATATATCATATTCAATGAAAATGCAATACTTTTTTCTTATTTATGTTGTCATTATAATGTAAAGTCCGATTTTTCGGACTTATGGCGAAGAGAAATGAATCAGATACGGCTTTTTAAAAAAAGTCGAATAAAATTTGAAAAAGACTTGCATTTTCTTCTGTTTTCTGCTAAACTAGTTCTGCTAAAGTGTAATGTAGTAATAAAAGGAGGTGCTGACACATGGCAAAATGCGATTTCTGCGGCAAAGATGTGTCTTTCGGCATAAAGGTTTCTCACTCACACAGACGTTCAAACAGAACTTGGAAGCCCAATGTTAAGCGTGTAAAAGCTATCGTAAACGGTTCACCCAAGAGAGTTTACGCTTGCACACGTTGCTTACGCTCAGGCAAGGTTACTCGTGCTATCTGATAAGCAAAAGATACAACAACCGACAAATTCCCGACCTGTTAAGGTCGGGTTTTTTCTTGCTCTTATAATAGATGTTAGAGTAAGGAATGATAGCCTACAAAAAGCAAAGTAAAAATTCAAAAAAGTAGAGCATATTCGGTGAAAATCCGTTAAAATGGAAATGCTAACAACCATGAACGGAGAACCAAATATGCTCTACACTGATTATAGAAGAAAACTTGCCAAATTGCAAGATCTAATTGTTAGAAAAATTGAAAAAATAAAAGGAAATCAAAATTGTGACGAAGTTTAACACTGCCCCAAAAGCTATTCGTGCCTTTTGTTGTTCTGACTTTTAGTTTTTGCAGCCTTTGGATTTCGATTTATTTGCAACTTCCCTACAGTGGGCGACGGCATCGGCACCCCACCCGTTTTATCTTCAAATCCCCACATTTCTCCCCGCTCTCCAAAAAATCATAACAATTTTTTACAAATTCGACAGAAT
>CAYWDD010000222.1:0-2743 GCA_964456935.1 uncultured Faecalibacterium sp.
AAAGCAACACCGCTATACTCTTTTTGAAAAACTTATTCATTATGTATTTCCTCCGTTCCCATATTTATCGGTATAAAACCGACAAGCTTTATTTTACTATCCCAGTATACCATAAAATCACAAGAAAACAATGAAAATTTAATTATTTCTTATATACTTAATGAAATAGTTGTGTTAATATAATAAACAGTATGCTTATAACCGATGAAAGGATTGTTATTATGAGATTACTCAATGCAGAGGAAATGCGACAGGTTGAACAACACGCATCGAAGTTCGGTCTTAGCTATCAGCGAATGATGGAAAATGCAGGTGCGGCAAGTGCCAGAAATATAAGAAACGTTCTTGAAAAAGGACAAAGCGGCAGAAGAAACGTCTGCGTCATTTGCGGTAAAGGTAACAACGGCGGTGACGGTTTTGTCATTGCAAGAAAGCTCAACGAAAACGGCTACAGCGTAACGCTTATCTTAGCTAACGGATATCCTCAGTCTGCCGAATCTGTATATATGTACAAAACAGCTCTTGAAATGTCGATCCCGACCGTATGGTATGATGCGGACAAGATAAAAAGTATTCAGACAGTCAGAAATTCAGACGTTATTATTGACTGCGTATTCGGTTTCGGATTTTACGGAACGGTAAGTGATGAACTTGCGATGCTTTTCAATGAAGTCAATCACTCGGAGGCAACAAAGTTTGCCATAGATGTTCCCAGCGGAGTATATTGTGACAGCGGACTTCGTGCCGAAAATGCGATAGAGGCAGATTACACGATAGCTATATCCGCTTTAAAGCCGGCTCATGTTATGTATCCGGCGGCTGAAAACTGCGGAAACATAATTGTAGTAAATATAGGAATCCCCGAAGAAAGTTTCGGTTTTGTTGAAAACAAGCTGTACACCTACAGCCCGAGAGAAATTAAGAATATTCTCCCGAAGAGAAGTGCCACGGGCAATAAGGGAACTTTCGGTCACGTCATGTGTATCTGCGGTAGCAGAAACATGGTAGGTGCGGCATATCTCAGCACACAGGCTGCTCTCAGGAGCGGTACGGGACTTGTGACGGTCGCTTTTCCCGAATGTATGTACATTCCCCTTTCAAGCAAGCTTTCGGAAAGTCTTATGTTGCCTCTCACAGCAAATGACGAGGGTACTTTAAGTGAAAAATGTATTCCAACGCTTTTATCGGAATGTGAAAAGTGCGATGCGATATTGATAGGCTGCGGACTCGGAGTTAACGAGGACACGAAAAAAGTAGTCGATGCAGTTATCACGAATGCAAAATGTCCGATAATTATTGATGCGGACGGCATAAATGTTATCTCTACAGACATAAATATGTTAAGGAAAGCAGCAGTACCCGTTATTTTGACGCCTCACCCCGGTGAAATGTCAAGACTTATCAAAGTTTCGGTAGAAAATATTCAAGCTGACAGAGTTGCAGTAGCCGAGAATTTTGCTCAAAGCTATCTTGTCACACTCGCCCTCAAAGGTTCAAACACTGTCGTTGCAACCGGCAATAACAGTAAGATATTTGTAAATTCCACAGGTAACACCGGTCTTTCAAAGGGCGGCAGCGGAGATCTTCTTGCCGGACTTATTGCAGGTTTTGTCGCTCAGGGCATGACGCCTGTCGAGGCTGCAAGCTGTGCTGTGTACATTCACGGATATCTCGGAGAAACCGTCAGTACGCAGACGAGCGTAAGAGGAATGCTCCCGAGTGATATGTTATCAGCTCTCCCCAAGGTACTTGCTGACTTTGAATAAGCGTTTATCCGCTTTATCAAGGGTGGTTTTATGACAAACTCAAAAAGCAAAGCAAAATTTTCCATTTCGATTATTACACTTTTAATTGCGATATTATTTCTTGTCGGTTGCTCACTTGAAACAAGCACCGACTCGCCCGTACTTATAAAGAATTTTGACTGTGATATGCGTGTTGCCTCAAGGGGTAGGAATTATCTTTGCCATTTAAGGCGGCTTGACGGAAGTTCGACTTTAACGGTCAAAACTCCCAAGGAGCTTGACGGACTTGAACTTGAATATCAAGGCGGTGTTTATTCGGTGACGTTCAAGGGGCTGACGATGAGCCTTGACGACAGCAAAAGTCAGCTTACGCAATATTTTGCCGACGGAGTAATGAAAGTGCTCGATAAAACTTTCTCGCTTGAAAGCATTTCATCAAGTCAAGTTGACGGCATTTGGACATATGACGGTGACACGACTTACGGTGAATTTGAATTGAAATTTGACCGTGACGGAAAACTTTTAGAGTTGAAGATACCAAAACTTGACACCGAGATCGTTTTTGAGAATTTTAGTGAGATTGGGTGAAAAGGTAAGACCTAAATTCCTTACAAAACAAGGAATTTAGGTCTTGTTTGTTTTAGCAATAAAGTCTAACTTTTTTGTAATAACCCTCAAAAGCTATCCCCTCCGAGATTTACAACGGAGGGGATTTCATTATGCATTTTCTTCTTCGATTATCGTTCTGCCCATAAGGACGCCCATTACAGATGCCATCATTAAGCCTCTTGTCCAACCGCTTGAATCTCCAAGACAGTGAAGACCCTTAACGCTTGTGTTGAACTTCTCGTCCATCTTAACTCTGTTGGAATAGAACTTAAGCTCCGGTGAATAGAGAAGTGTTTCTATAGATGCAAAGCCGGGTACGACATGATCAACAGCCTGAATGAAGTTGATAATGTTAAGCATAGCTCTGTACGGCATTGCGGCTGTAATGT
>CAYWDD010000223.1:0-2687 GCA_964456935.1 uncultured Faecalibacterium sp.
TAAGCATAGGTGTTTCTATTTCGATAAATCCGTTGTCATCGAAATAGTCACGGGCCATCTTAGTTATCATGTGACGCATGATGATGTTGCCCTGAAGGTCGGGGCGGCGAAGGTCAAGATATCTGTACTTAAGTCTTGTAAGTTCGCTTGTCTGACAATTTTCGACAATTTCAAACGGCGGTGTTTCACTCTTTGAAAGCACACGCAGGTCGGTTACTTTAATTTCTATCTCGCCTGTCGGAATTTCGTAGTTCTTGCTGCTTCTTTCACGGACTTCACCCTTTGCCATGAGTACAAACTCACTTCTTGCCGTAAAAGCCTTGTCGAATATCTCTCTGTCCGTACTGTCGTCAAACGAAAGCTGAACGATGCCCGAACGGTCACGAAGATCAATAAATATCAACGAACCGAGATCTCTCTGTCTTTGTACCCAGCCGGCAACTACGACTTCCTTTCCGATATCGCTCGGTCTGAGCGTACCGCAATAATCTGTTCTTTTAAGTCCTGTCATAAAATCCATTTTCTGCACCCTCTTATATTAAAATGTTGTTCCGATTATCGCACTTAAATCTATGCTGTCATCTATTCCGAGGCTTTCGTGAAGTGCCGCCATGCTTTGCTCTATGGTGATGTTCATGAAGTCATCGACAAAGTTATCAAGCTCAACTTCCTTTTCTTCGCCTGTCTGCATATTTTTAAGCTTTGCTTTGTTATTTGCTATTTCATCGCCGCCGAGAACCATTGTGTACTCCGCACCGAGTTTGTTTGCGTATTTCATCTGTGCCTTGACGGATCTTCCGACGACGTCAAACTGTGCGTTCAAGCCCTCTTTGCGAAGGTCTGTAACGATGCTCATTGCTTTTACAAGTGCATCATCACCCATGGAGGCGATATAGATATTACATTTTTCCTTTTCGGGGTACGCCGTGCCTTGTTTCTCCATTAAGAGCATGAGCCTCTCAATACCCATTGCGAAACCGAGAGCCGGTGTTTTCGCACCACCGAGTTCTTCGCAAAGTCCGTCATATCTTCCACCGCCGAGGACTGTTCCCTGTGCGCCTATTTCGGTCGATACGAACTCAAATACGGTTCTTGTATAATAGTCAAGTCCTCTGACTATTCTCGGATTTACTTTGTACTCGATGCCTATTGCGTCGAGATAGCTCTTGACTTTCTCAAAGTGGTCACGACAGTCGTCGCAGAGATAATCGAGAATTATCGGTGCATTCTCACCTATCTTCTTGCATATCGGACTTTTGCAGTCAAGTATTCTCATCGGATTTCTTTCAAGTCTGCCCAGACAAGTTTCGCAAAGCTCGTCCTTATACTGTGAGAAGTATTCCTTGAGTGCGTCATAATATTTCTGTCTGCACTCGGGACAGCCTATCGAGTTTATTTCAAGCTGTATTCCCGTTACTCCGAGGAAGTCGAACAACTCGTTTGCAAGAGATATGACCTCTGCATCTGCTGCAGGTGATGCCGTTCCGACGCATTCGACACCGAACTGGTGGAACTCTCTGAGTCTGCCTGCCTGCGGCTTTTCGTATCTGTAACAGCTTGTAAGATAGCAAAGCTTTTGCGGAAGGGGTTCATTGAAAAGACCGTGTTCAAGGAACGATCTTATCGCTCCTGCCGTGCCTTCGGGTCTAAGGGTAATACTTCTTCCGCCCTTATCGTTAAACGTATACATTTCCTTTTGAACAACATCTGTCGTGTCGCCTACACCTCTGCTGAAAAGCTCCGTGTGTTCAAATACGGGAGTTCTTATCTCGCTGAATCCGTATGATTTAGCTATATCCAAAACGCTGTTTTCGATATATTGAACCTTATAGCTTTCATTCGGCAGTGTGTCCTGCGTACCTTTAATGGCTTTTGTTACAAGTGCCATCTTATCTTACCTCCGATTCTTATTTGAGGACGGCAACAAAAAATGCTCCACCCCCTGTGTGATGATCACATTGACAAGGGATGAAGCTTTGCTCCACGGTACCACCCTATTTGCTGTTTTCACAGCCACTCATTATACGGCTTTTCGTAAGTCGCAAACGGTATCTCCGCAGTGTCTTCTTCGCTTTTCCGTAAGACCTCGCACCAAACGGTCTTTCTCTGAAACGGTTAAAAACGCTTACTCCTCTGTTTCACCGATACTTAAAATTTTATCTTCCCGACTGATGAACGATATCTCTCCAATCAAGGTCGCCTCTTTCAAGCGAATGGATAAGCGCCTCGGCTGTAGCTATGTTCGTCGCTACGGGAATGTCGTGTACGTCACATAATCTGACTAAGTTTGAATCGCTCGGCTCACCCGGTTTGGGATTGAGCGGATCTCTAAACAGCAAAAGCAAATCTATCTCATTGCAAGCTATTCTTGCTCCGATCTGCTGATCGCCGCCCTGTGAACCGCTGAGATATTTGACTATTTGAAGTCCTGTTGCCTCGCTGACGATTTTGCCTGTCGTTCCCGTTGCACAAAGGGAGTGACGGCTCAAAATTCCGCAATAGGCAATGCAGAATTGTGTCATAAGTTCTTTTTTCGCATCATGTGCTATCAATGCTATATTCATATTCTCGCCCTCCGTTTTTCTCTCATTTATAAAGCCTACTACTTTTGTCGTATTATATCAAATTTTGATGTGTAAATCAACAGAAAAATCAGGTAAATTTAATCTTTTCTATCATCTTTTTTG
>CAYWDD010000224.1:0-2681 GCA_964456935.1 uncultured Faecalibacterium sp.
ATAAACTTTCTCGACGCTTTTAACGCTTGGCAGCTTGTCAAAAAGCTGAAAGAGGCTCTCGGTTTACCTGCCGTAACTTCGTTTAAGCACGTCAGCCCCACCTCTGCGGCAGTAGGCATTCCCCTTTCGGACAAGCTTAAAAAGGCTTGCTTTGTTGACGATATCGACGGCTTAGACGACTCCCCCTTAGCTTGCGCTTATGCAAGAGCAAGAGGCACCGACCGTATGTGTTCTTTCGGTGACTGGGTTGCCCTTTCGGACGTATGCGATGTAACGACAGCTAAGATGATCGCCCGTGAGGTATCGGACGGAATAATCGCACCGGGATATGAACCCGAGGCACTCGAAATCCTTAAATCAAAGAGAAAAGGCAATTACAATATAGTTAAAATTGACCCGAATTATGTACCGAACGAAACAGAAACAAAGCAGGTTTACGGTATAACATTTGAACAGGGCAGAAACAATTTCAAGATAAACAAGGAACTTCTTCAGAACATTGTCACCGAAAACAAGGAGCTTTCCGACAGTGCTGTGCGTGACCTTATAGTTTCGCTCATCACTCTTAAATACACACAGTCTAACTCCGTCTGCTATGCTGTTGACGGTCAGGCTATAGGTGTAGGTGCAGGTCAGCAGTCGAGAATCCACTGTACAAGACTTGCAGGTACAAAGGCAGACACATGGTTCTTACGTCAGCATGACAAAGTTTTGAACCTGCCGTTCAAAGCGGAAATAAGACGTCCCGACAGAGATAATGTCATTGACGGATATATCAACCAAAACGAAGAGGACGTCTGTGCAGACGGTAACTGGGAGAAATACTTCACCGAAAAACCCGAACGCTTTACAAGAGAGGAACAGCAGGCATATCTTGCCGCTATCGACGGTGTAGCCTTGGGTTCAGATGCTTTCTTCCCGTTTGATGACAACATCGAAAGAGCAAAGAGAAGCGGTGTCAAGTATATAGCAGAGCCGGGCGGCTCGATAAGAGATGACATTGTAATTGACTGCTGTAACAAATACGGCATAGTCATGTCATTTACAGGCATGAGATTATTCCATCATTAAGGGTGTATTGATATGAAAGTTTTAGTTGTCGGCGGTGGCGGTAGAGAACACGCCATAATAAAAAAGATAAAAGAAAACAAGTCGGTCAATACCGTCTATGCGACACCCGGTAACGGCGGAATCGCAAAAGACGCTGTATGTGTCAACATAGGTGCGACCGATATAAAAGGTATCACCGAGTTTGCGATGAGCGAGAAGATAGACTACGCTGTTGTTGCTCCCGATGATCCCCTTGTTCTCGGACTTGTGGACGAGCTTGAAGAAAATGGGATCCCCTGTTTCGGTCCGAACAAGGCGGCGGCAATAATCGAGGGCAGCAAGGTTTTCTCAAAGAATCTTATGAAGAAGTACGGCATACCGACTGCGGAATATGAGGTTTTCAGCGATATTGACTCGGCTTTGAGCTATCTTGAAAACGCTCCCCTGCCGACAGTCATAAAAGCCGATGGCTTGGCTTTGGGAAAAGGTGTTATCATAGCTGAAACAAAAGAAGATGCAAAACAAGCTGTTATTTCCATTATGCAGGACAAACAGTTCGGAAAAAGCGGTGACAACATCGTTATAGAAGAATTTTTGACAGGTCCGGAAGTGTCCGTTCTTTCGTTCACTGACGGAAAAACGGTCGTTCCGATGATATCGTCAATGGATCACAAGAGAGCCGGAGATAACGACACAGGTCTTAACACAGGCGGCATGGGTACAGTCGCACCGAACCCGTATTACACAAAAGAGGTTGCGGACGAATGTATGGAAAAAATCTTCCTGCCGACAATAAAGGCTATGAAATCTGAGGGAAGAACATTTAAAGGCTGTCTTTACTTCGGACTTATGATAACCGAAAAAGGTCCGAAAGTAATAGAATACAACTGCCGATTCGGTGATCCCGAAACACAGGTAGTTTTGCCGCTTTTGGAAAGCGATCTTTTAACTGTAATGCAGGCTGTAACAAATGAAAAGCTTGCAGAAACAGATGTAAGATTCAGCGACAAAAACGCTTGCTGTGTAATAATGGCATCTAAAGGATATCCCACAGCATATGAAAAGGGATTTGAAATAACAATCCCCGAAAACGTCTTAGATGATACATATATTGCAGGAGCATCGCTGAGTGACGGAAAGCTTTTGACAAACGGAGGCAGAGTCTTAGGTGTCACAAGCGTATCGGACACACTTAAGCAGGCAATAGACGAATCATATAAAAAGGTCAGAACGATAAGTTTTGACAACAGCTGCTACCGAAACGACATCGGTGCTAAAGCCTTGAAAGCATTGGAGGAAAACTGATAATGGTTTACAGAGTTTATGTAGAGAAAAAGCAAAAGCTTGCAAATGAAGCTAAGGCACTGCTTAGTGATGCAAAAGGCTTGCTCGGTATAGAAAAGCTTGAAAATGTCAGAATTTTCAATTGCTACGATGCCGAAAACATCAGCGAAGAACTGTTTGACTATTCTGTCAAAACCGTCTTTTCAGAGCCGCAGCTTGATATAGCATCAAGTGAGATATCGGTTGACGGTGCATTTGTCTTTGCTGTGGAATATCTTCCCGGTCAGTTCGACCAGCGTGCCGACAGTGCCGCACAGTGTATTCAGATAATATCTCAGGGAGAACGT
>CAYWDD010000225.1:0-2681 GCA_964456935.1 uncultured Faecalibacterium sp.
GGAATACTGTCGTATTTCAAGGCAAAAAATGTTCGAGGGTGCGTGAAATGTTGTGCTTTGGGCATATCGGGTTCGATTTTCGTCAGCTTATCCCTTCTTGTTAGAGTTTCCTCTTCTTGATATGCTGTATCTTGAATCCGAGCCTTTTTTGAAAGCCGACATCTTTTCATCGCTCTCTTGCTTGAATTTCGCCATCATATCCTCAAAAGAGAGTTTTTCATTCGGATTTGATTTTTGCTGACCTTGCCAAACATTCGGCTGGCGGTTACTTTTGGGTTTTGGCTGTCGCTTAGGCTTTTCTTCTTCGATAGCCTTTCTTATCGAAAGTCCGATTTTACCGTCATCACCGACTGATATGACCTTGACTTTCACTTGCTGACCCTCACTGAGGTGATCTTTTATGTCTTTGACAAATTGTGTCGATACCTCAGAAATATGTACCATACCGCTTTTACCGTCCGGCAGACTGACGAAAGCTCCGAAATTTGTTAAACCTGTAACGGTGCCTTCAACGATTGTTCCGATCTCTAACTGCATTAAAGCACTGACCTCCTGAATTTCCTACTTGCCGTATGATGAATCATAAAATGCTCTCTCACCCGGAGCAACATAGCCGTATTTTTCCCTTGCAATACGCTCAATGTATTCAAGTCTGTTTTCATCGTCAAGTAAATACTCGTATTCGCTTTTGATCAAAAGTTCCTCTTGATACATCTGCTCAAGTGCGTTATATTTGTTTTTCTTCTCCCTGAGCTGATTGCAAAGTGACAAAAAGTTTGCCAAAAGGACAATCGCAGCAATAATTATCAGTGCATTGGCAATTCGGCTTGTTGAACGCTTTTTGCCTGTGCTTTTCTCTGATTTTGTTCTCTCTGACACTGCGATTCCTCCCTTAAATTATATTCAAGATATTATACACCACTTTTATTTTCTTTTGCAATAGCTTTGTTTAAATTTTTGATTTTTTTCTTCTCTTTTTTCGGCTTATCGTGCTTTTTGCGAGCGTTTTTTACGGTGGTAATAAATCTGTTTTTAAGCGACGCTGCAAGTCGTTTTAAAGGTGTTAAAATCAGCATAATACTTTTGCGTATAACAGTGACGGCAGATTCGCAAATGTGTCGTGTGTAGTAACCGAAAGATGTAAAATAAGCAACCGCACCAAGCACGATTCCGAGTATGATATAAAATCGAAGTTTTCCGAGATTATATGCTAAAATAAACACAAACAGCGAAACGGCACACACAAGGCAAAAAATCACATCACATATAGCCGTCTTTTTCTTACCTATGGTAAAAATGCTCACAATGATATCAACAACACTGTAGCTCATTGAAAGCAGCACACCAAAGCCGATAGACTCGATAAAAACTATAAGTTGATTTGTTATCGAAAAACTGTACATCATCTGAAAAGCTTTCCGAAAAAGCCGTTTGCTTTCGGCTGATTTGTTGTATATATAAGTGCCGAAACATTTCCCTCAACATTCAGCTCTCCGAGTTCGATATCAAGCTTTGATATGTGAAGTTCACTCCCCTTTACGGTAAGCTCTCCTAAGTCTGTAAATGCTATTATCATGTCCTCGTCAAAGCTGTCAACGTCGCTGACACCCGAAACTGTCAGTTTTTTTCTTTCCTCAAGCACTAATGAATGTGGAAATGTTAATCTTTCCTCTGCCACGGTCATCTGTCCTTTCTACGGCTGTTTAACCGAATCTGATAATAAAGGATATGCCTTACAGGACAGATTTATGATTTTTACAGGATTTTATACATAAGTCCGGCATCGCTTTTTGTTGCGTGTTCACTTACGATAAGTACTTCCGCTTTAAGCAGGTTTTCGCCCATCTGAATTTCTATTACGTCCCCTACTTTAACATCGTAGGACGCTCTTGCTATTTTTCCGTTGACCGTTACTTTCTTTGCATCACAGACTTCGTTTGCTACCGTTCTGCGTTTTATAAGTCGTGATACCTTTAAATATTTATCAAGTCGCATGGTTTTCCCTCCTGTTGTTTGATGATTTATTCTACACCTAAAAGTTAAAATTGTAAAGTGCTTTATTTGTTAGTTAGCAGGTAGTAGTTGGTAGGCTGTAGCAGTGCTGACTTTAGGTTTCTTCAGCCGCTAACCTTTTTTCCGCTTGTCAGTTTCTACAGTGGGCGGCGACATCGACCTTCCCACTCACCGGCGTTCGGGGAAGGTACGCTGTCACCGCTTGCCGCCCCTCCGCCCCGGCACCCCACCCGTCTTTATCTCATCTAACCCCAACAAAAAGAGAGCGGATAACCGCCCTCTTTTAAGCTAAAGTAAATCAAATTACTTCTTAACCTTTATGCTTGCAACACTGCTTGCAGCACTCTTTGTACCGTATGCGTTGACTGCGATAACCTTAACGTAGAGTGTCTTGCCACCGCTGAGTTTCTTAAGTGTTGCCTTTGTGCCTGTTACTGTTGTTGACTTAACGTTCTTCTTGAAGTTCTTGTCGGTCGTGTACTGGACGATGTACTGCTTTGCACCTGTTACTTTCTTCCATGAAACGTTGACCTGCTTTGACTTAGATGACGTAAGTTTAACGTTTGTAGCTGCGGCTGTCTGTGTGCCTGTCTTTAAGACTGCACTGTATTCGCCGTTCGTCTTAAGCTTTGATACGGCACGAACCCTGACCTGATACTTCTTGCCTG
>CAYWDD010000226.1:0-2680 GCA_964456935.1 uncultured Faecalibacterium sp.
AATGTTTATCGCAATGCTACAGCACCCCGACTTTGAGAAAACAGACTTCTCATACATGAGAACAGGCATCATGGCAGGTTCACCCTGTCCTATCTCGAAGATGAAAGAAGTCGTAGAGAAAATGCACATGAGCGAAATAACTATAGTTTACGGTCAAACGGAATCTTCTCCCGGCTGTACAATGAGCAGTACGGACGATCCGCTTGAAGTCAGAGTTGCAACAGTCGGCAGAGCGCTCCCCAAGATAGAATGTAAGATAGTCGATCCCGAAACAGGGGAGGACTGTCCCGATGAAGTAACGGGCGAGTTTGTAGCAAGAGGATATAATATCATGAAAGGCTACTACAAGATGCCGAAAGCCACAGCAGCCGCAATTGATAAAGACGGCTGGTTACATACAGGCGACCTTGCCTGCCGCACACCCGAGGGCAACTTCAGAATTACAGGCAGACTTAAAGATATGATAATAAGAGGCGGTGAAAACATCTATCCCAAGGAGATAGAAGAGTTTATCTATACTCACCCGAAAGTAAAGGACGTTCAGGTAATAGGTGTTCCGGACGAGGCACTCGGAGAAGAAATAATGGCTTGCATTATTCTCAAAGAGGGCAAAAGCATGACAGAGGACGAAATGAAAGACTACGTTCGCACACACATGGCAAAGCACAAAGTTCCGAAATATGTTGACTTTGTTGACAGCTTCCCGATGAATGTCGCAGGTAAGATACTCAAATACAAAATGCGTGAAGATGCGGTTAAGAAATACGGCTTACAGAAAGCGGATTCGGTCGTAACGGCATAAAAGCATATATTACAAAGCGTAATCTCAAACATTACAAAATGTATCTTGCAATTTTAACTAAGTTCGTTTATAATGTACCGCAATGAGGAATATCTCATTGAAAAGGCTATGACGAAGACGGTCACGGTTAAACCGTTTCAGAGAGTCGGCGGGTGGTGCGAGCCGATATGAGTTTGAGCGTAATGACTTATCACTTTTGAGCCGGTAAGATGAAAGCGAAAGCAAGTAGTTTTTCCCGTGTCAGCTACGTTAGTGCTTAGAGATTGTCGGATCTCGATGAGTGGCGTAAAGCAATAGCTAAACGCAATTTGAGTGGTACCGCGGATTTAACGTCCGTCTCAAAGTTTCAAGACTTTGGGACGGATTTTTTTATTGTATAAGGAGGCTTTAAAATGGACGGAACAACCGCAACAAGTCAGCTTTTCGAGGTGGCTGAAAGAATTCACGAAATGCGTGATATCTGTGATTTTACTGTGGAGGAAATGGCTGAAAAGACCGAAGTTTCGGTTCAGCAATACATTGACTACGAATCGGGTAAAGTCGATCTTCCATTCACCTTTATTCATAAGTGTGCTTTAGCGTTCGATATAGGCATAACGGACTTGCTTGAAGGTCACAGTGCTGTGCTTACAAGCTACACTGTCACAAGAAAGGGCAAGGGTCAGGTAACGGCAAGTGAAAACGGAATAGAGATAAGAAACCTTGCCACGAACTTCAGAAAGAAACTCTCGGAGCCGTATTGGGTAAGATATGAATATTCAGCCGAGCTTGAAAACAAACCGATACATACCACGACACACGCAGGACAGGAATTTGACCTTGTTATAAGCGGTGCGTTAAGGGTTCGTGTCGGCAATCACGAAGAGGTGCTTTATGAGGGCGACAGCATATACTATAACTCATCGACACCTCACGGTATGATAGCAATAGACGGCAGAGATTGCACTTTCCTTGCAGTCGTTTTGGCAAGTGACACAAGCGTTCAGGAGATAGTCCACGACAGAGCCGTAAACGGAGTTAAAGCAACGGAAAGCAGCTACGTTTGCGAAAAGTTTATCTCTCCGACAGAGGACGAAAACGGAAGTCTTGTAGCTATCGACTTTAACAATGAAGATAAATTCAACTTTGCTTTCGATATAGTTGACAATATAGCAAGAAAGTCACCCGACAAGAGAGCTTTGATACACCTTGACCGTGACATGACAGAAAGAACGTTCACGTTTAAAGACGTCAAGGAACATTCAAGCCAAGCGGCAAACTACTTTAAGTCGCTGGGCATCAAAAAAGGCGACAAGGTAATGCTTGTGCTTAAAAGACACTATCAGTTCTGGTTCGCTATACTCGGACTTCATAAGATAGGCGCAGTCGCAATTCCGGCTACAAACCTGCTTGTCGATCACGACTTTGAGTACCGTTTCAAAGCGGCAAACGTAACGGCAATTTTGTGTACGGCAGACGGAGATACGGCTCATCAAGTCGATCTTGCTGACGAAAAAACGCACACACTTAAAAATAAGATAATCGTAGGCGGATACCGTGACGGTTGGAGAAATTTCGATGATGAATACAGCCTGTTCACACGTCGATTCCCCAGAGAGGACGACGCTCCCTGCGGTGACGACCCGATGCTGATGTTCTTCACTTCAGGTACAACAGGCTATCCGAAAATAGCAACTCACAGCTATAAATATCCGCTCGGTCACTATATCACAGCTAAATACTGGCACTGTGTCAGCAAGGACGGACTTCACCTGACTATTTCCGATACAGGCTGGGGCAAGGCTCTTTGGGGCAAACTTTACGGTCAGTGGCTTTGTGAGGGTGCTGTATTTGTCTATAACTTCGACAGATTCAGCGCATCGGAGATACTTCCCTTGT
>CAYWDD010000227.1:0-2677 GCA_964456935.1 uncultured Faecalibacterium sp.
AGCCTTGGTGTAATATCCGCCGTAGTCTTTTTCGTTGGTTTCTTTTCCGAAATATGAACCGTGTCTTACAGAACCGATTTCAGCAAGCTCGGGATACTTTTCTATTTCGATTCTCCAGCCTTGGTCTTCCGACAAGTGCCAATGGAACTTGTTAAACTTAAATGATGATGAAAGGTCGATAAACTTCTTAACTTCGTCAACCGTGAAAAAGTGACGGCAGCAATCCATCATTACCGCTCTGTATGAGAATCTCGGCTCATCTTCGATTATCATATACGGAATAGCCTCACCGTACTGTGCGATGAGCTGTTTAAGTGTCAGATCCGCATAGTAAAATCCGTCCTCGTTTGAGGCTTTGACAACTATCTTGTCTTTTATCGTTATTTCGTATGCCTCGGGTCTCAGATTTAAGTCGGTTACTTTCTCGACATCAAGTTTGCCTATCAGCATACCTCCCAAGAGGGCGACCTTTGACGGTGCGGGAACAATTGACGGGTACATCATATTATTCTGCCTCCTTAACATCTTCCTTCTTCTTATGGAAAAGTATCTTATCTACAGGGAAGTAAAGGAAGAACTGAAGTGCCGAGCAAATCATCGTTGCTATGTTCTTTGCGGCGGCTTCACCGAGTCCGTGACCGACAAAGAGATCTTTGAGCGTGGGGTTGAGCCAAGCGGAGAACACGATGAGTGCTATTGTGAAAACGATATAAATCGGAAGTGCAACAGCTATGTTAGCGCCCGAGTTAAAGGTCTTTTCCTTGTTGACAAAGAAAGCAACTATCTGTGCGACTATATTGGCAACGTTACTTACGATGAAGTATCCAAGACCTCCGACTGCAACGGGATAAACAAAGAACAGCCAATTGAAATCCTGTGTGTAAAGCTCTTTGATTGCAGGGATAAGCTGCAAAGTGTTGAGAAGTACGAACTGAACTATCATTGCAAGCAAGCTTACAACGATGAATTTGACAAACTGCCAAATAGTTACAAGTACACTGCCCTTGCTTTCTGCTGCGTTATCGATTTGTTTAAGTTTTGCCATGATGGCTTCTCCCTTTGATTTAATTCTCTTTGTTCATGACGTGTATATCTTCGGGATAGAAGTAAAGTCCTACCTCCGTATCCTCCTTATAGGGGCGAGTAGTCGTTACCTTGTACTCATAACCTTTGGTACAGAACGTGACATCGTATGTACCTGCCTCTACGGTTTCGGGGTCAAAGTCATATTTGACTTCGCTTATCTGAACCTGCTCGTCACCGTCAAGACTCCAAGCAGATGCGTTTGCCCAAGTCATAAGGTCTGTGTCGATAGCGATACTGTCACGAACGTCCTCGACCTTTTTGAAGATGTTCATAGCGTAAATCTCTTCGCCCTTAGCCTTACTTACGACTCTGTTTTCCTGCTTGACGACCGCATTAACGGTTATAGACGTTCCTCCGCCTGTTGAGAATGTGACGGGGTACGTTCCGATTTCGGGTCTTATATCATATTCTATATCTCGAATGGAGATCGCTTCTTCCGTTTCCGAATCCCAAGCCTCTGCACAGGCAAGTGCTATTACGGTCGAATCGGAAAGTTCTTCAACGTCCTCAACGTCAAGAAGGAAGTTACTTGCACTTATCTTTTCTCCCTCTTGATGGTTGAAAACGGGCTTATCGTCCGAAAGCTGGAGTGAAACCGTGATTGACGTTCCGACTCTGGTTTCGACTATCAGCTGATGATGTATACCCTTGAAAATGTGCGACTTGACAACACCTTTAAGCATTCCCTCTTCCTTGGGTACTACGTCAATATTGCTCGGTCTTATTACGACATCAACGTTTTCTCCCTTTTCAAAGCCTTCCGCATGGCATTTGAACTTCTTATCTTCAAACATTACAAGGTCGTTATCTGCCATAACACCGTCCATCATGTTTGTTTCGCCTATGAACTTTGCGACAAACTGATTAGCGGGGCTTTCGTATATTTCTTCGGGTGCTCCGACCTGCTGGATAACACCGTCATTCATGACAACTATCTTATCGGAAAGAGTCAGCGCCTCCTCTTGGTCGTGGGTGACGAAAATGAACGTTATGCCGACTTCCTCGTGGATACGGATAAGTTCCTGCTGCATTTCTTTTCGAAGCTTTGTATCAAGTGCCGCCAAAGGTTCGTCCAAAAGCAAAACTTTCGGCTCGTTTACCAAGGCTCTTGCTATAGCTATTCTCTGCTGCTGTCCACCGCTTAAAGCCGAGATACTTCTTTTCTCGTACCCGTCAAGATTGACAAGTTTGAGCATTCTCTTGACTTTTTGGACTATAACGTCCTGCGGTTCTCTTTTTATTCTTAAGCCGAATGCAACATTTTCAAAAACATTCAGATGCGGAAAAAGTGCATAGCTTTGGAAAACGGTATTGACCTCTCTTTTATATGGCGGGAGCTTTGATATATCCTTGCCCTCAAAGAGAACTTCGCCGCTGTCAGCCGTGATAAATCCGCCGAGTATTCTCAAAAGCGTAGTCTTTCCGCAACCTGACGGACCTAAAAGTGTCACAAATTCATTCTCGTATATATCGAGAGATAAATTATCCAGTACCGGTTTTTCATCATCGTAACTTTTTGTCACATTTTTAAATTCAATAATTTTTTCCATCAAAATCACTTCCGTTGTGTTAAACATTCCGCCTTTTGATA
>CAYWDD010000228.1:0-2654 GCA_964456935.1 uncultured Faecalibacterium sp.
CATCTCTGCCGTAGGCGGACGTCTGTGTGACCTGACCGGGAAGCGCCGTAGGTGCCATCTGACCGCCTGTCATACCGTAGATAGCGTTGTTTACGAAAATTACAGTTATGTTCTCTCTTCTTGCTGCCGAATGTACTGTTTCCGCTGTTCCGATAGCGGCAAGATCTCCGTCACCTTGATATGTAAATACTATCTTTGACGGATCACTTCTCTTTATGCCTGTTGCAACTGCCGGTGCTCTGCCGTGAGCCGCCTGAACGAAATCACAGTTAAAGTAGTCATAAGCCATAACCGAGCAGCCGACCGAGGCTACGCCTATTGTGTCGCCCTCGATTCCGAGTTCGTCCATGACCTCGGCTATAAGTCTGTGGATTATTCCGTGGGTGCAACCGGGACAATAGTGAAGCACTGCGTCTGTGAGTG
Organism: uncultured Faecalibacterium sp.; assembly: GCA_964456935.1. Lineage (GTDB taxonomy): Bacteria > Bacillota > Clostridia > Oscillospirales > Acutalibacteraceae > UBA6857. The sequence goes on from CAYWDD010000228.1 coordinate 424, forward strand.
CCTTTGGTTTTTCAAATACGACTGACATTAGTTTGCACCTCCGTTTTTATCTGTTTCTTCAATCTTTGCAAGGACTTCTTCGGGTGAGGGTATCATACCGCCTACTCTGTTGCAAAGATATACGGGTTTCTTACATCTTATCGCAAGTTCGATATCTTCTATCATTTGACCCATGTTCATTTCGACCGAGATAAATGCCTTGCACTTATCCGCAGCTTTTGAAAGCGGCTTTTTCGGGAAAGGCCACAAGGTTATCGGTCTTATCATACCGACCTTTATGCCTTTATTTCTTGCCTCGTTGATAGCGTTCTTTGCGACTCTTGCGGTTATACCGAATGCGACAACGCATATCTCGGCATCGTCCATAAGGTATTCCTCGTACATTGTTTCATTTTCTTCTATCTGTTTATACTTTTCGTATCTCTCGAAGTTCTTCTTTTCAAGTTCTTCGGGTTTTAAGTAAAGTGAATTTACTATGTTATGTTTTCTCTGACACTTAGTACCCGTAACCGCCCACGGCTTTTCTACTGTCTTGACTTCGCCTATATCAAGTGAAACAGGCTCCATCATCTGACCCATAGTGCCGTCTGCAAGTATCATTGCTACCATGCTGTATTTATCGGCAAGTTCGAATCCCTTTACCGTAAGGCTTGCCATCTCCTGAACAGATGCAGGTGCGAGTACGATATTGTGGTAGTCACCGTGTCCGCCGCCCTTTGTTGACTGGAAGTAATCCGACTGGCTCGGCTGAATACCGCCGAGTCCGGGACCGCCTCTCTGTACGTTTACTACAAGAGCCGGAAGGTCACAACCTGCAAGGTATGAGATACCCTCACTCTTAAGAGAAACTCCGGGGCTTGAAGATGAAGTCATAACTCTCTTGCCTGTAGCGGCAACACCAATTACCATATTTATTGCGGCAACCTCGCTTTCAGCCTGCAAAAACGTTCCGCCTATCTTCGGCATACGCTTTGCCATATATGCCGCAACCTCTGTCTGCGGTGTGATGGGATAGCCGAAATAGTGGTGACAGCCTGCTAAGATAGCCGCCTCGGCTATTGCCTCGTTACCTTTCATAAGTACCTTATCTGCCATTTTTATCACCTCTCTACCTTTATAACACAATCGGGACACATAGTCGCACAGAAAGCACAACCTATGCATTTTTCACTGTCAGTCACCTCAGCCGGGTGATGACCTTTAGCATTCAGCTTTGTCTGTGAAAGCTGAACTATACCTTTCGGACAAGCCGCAACACAAAGTCCGCAGCCCTTACAAAGATCCGTTACAAATGTTACTTTAGCCATTTGTTTTCCTCCTAATTTATCTTTTTTTGCAGGTTTAAGGGAAGTATTTCACCTAAGCCTTTTGGAATTTCGTTTGATATATCGGCTTTGACCGATGTCATTTTTATAGGTAAGCCTGTCGCTTTGGAAAGTTCCGTCGCATATGAAACGGAGTTTAAGACGTCCTCTGCAGTGGTTTCTTCACCGAGATTCGAATTGTTGACTATCGCCGTAAACTTCATCGAACAAGCTGTTTCTATTTCTTTCATAACTTCCAAAGTGTCGCTCACCGTTCTTGTAAGCGGTCTGAAACAGTTGACGACAAAAAGCATTTCATAGTCATTTTCTTCAAGAATAGACTGTGCGTACCGCCCTAAAGCGTATGCTCCCCTATCGTCACCGCCTATGTCGAGTACGGCAAACTCACTTTTATCGTCCGTTATCGAGTACATATCCTGCGGCAAAGCCGGTAAGTCAACATTCGTGTTGGCATATTCGGAGGAAATAAGTCTTATTCCCGCTTTTTCAAGCTCCGCTGCACTGTCCTTTGTCCTGAAATAGGGATTGACTATATCCAAGTCGGCTATTACCGTTTTTTTGCCCTCGGCACTCATTTTCAATGCATAATTTACGGCTATGTTCGTTTTTCCGCTTCCGTAATGCCCTGCAAACAGTGTCACACGCTTATATTCCATACTCTACCTCTTAAAGCTGATTTCTGATTATCTTTCCGCTTATCGTTTTGGGAAGTTCGTCCTTAAAGACGACTATTCTCGGATATTTGTACGGTGCGGTGTGTTTCTTGACGTAAGTCTGAATCTCCTTTTTAAGCTCCTCTGTAGGTTCGGTGCCTTTTGTCAAAACTATGCTTGCTTTGACGACCTGACCTCTTATTTCATCGGGTGCTGCGGAAACCCCGCATTCAAGAACATAGGGAAGTTCCAT
>CAYWDD010000229.1:0-2654 GCA_964456935.1 uncultured Faecalibacterium sp.
GTGGCTTTAACACGGCTTGGATTTCTGAAAAGCATATAAATCATAAAAGCAAGAATCGCAACCGCAAAAATAAAGCCAACCATATGAATATTTCCCGTAAGCGCAATTCTTATATTTCCCACATAAGCCCCGTTTTATAGATAGAACTGTTTTTAAACGGCTAAATCACTCAATTTCAATCATGTCAGCATCCGCTTTGCGAATTGACAATTCGTATCCGCGAACGGTAATCTCCATAGGATCTCCAAGCGGTGCCACTTTTCGAACGGTGACATCAACACCTTTGGTCAGACCCATATCCATAATTCGCCGCCTTACGGCACCCTCTCCGTGCAGCTTCGCTATCCGTGCCGTTTCACCGATTTTTACAGTTTTAAGAGTTTTCATTTAATAAGCCTCCGGTCAAATCATAATTTTCCGTGCCGTTTCTTCACTTACGGCTACTCTGCTTTCCTTTATGTTGACAATAATGTTTTCCTTAATCACACTTATCACAGTGACTTTTTCGCCAACAACAAAGCCGAGTGTTTCCAAGTGCTTTTTAACCTCGGGACTTCCCCCGATCTTTTTTATAATATTCGTATCGCCGATACTTGCCAAAGACAGCGGCATCATGTTATTTTCCTCCGTTCATTACAGCTGCGATAACACAGTTGGGTTAGTCCTCGCTAACCATATATAGATTATATCAATTTTATGATTTTGTCAATGGCGTTCCGAACGTTCTCGAATGTAGTTTCGTCACAGGTGAATATTCCATGCACCTTAAAACGGCTTTTAGAAACACTCAAGAGCTTGATGCTTTCGTTGTAGAAATACAAAAGTTCGGAAGCACGAGCACACAGGTTGTATTTTCCACAAGTATCGATCAAAGGGAAATACCCGTTGAATGTGACGAAAAAGTCAAACGAAAAAAGGGAGGGAATAACAGCTGATGGCGAAAAAACAATCATAATACTTGTAATAATTGCTTTGATTGCTTTTGCTGTTCTGTTTTTCTATGATATGTATTGTGGAAAACAAGTGGCGGCAATGAATATAAACAATTTAGAGTATTGCTTATCGAATTTGACAAGCAAAGTTTGAAAGGAAAATCTCAATGAAAAAAAGTGTTCTCAGAAAATATGCAAAGCTTATAGCTGTCATGGGTGTCAATATCCAAAAAGGTCAGGAAGTTGTGATAAACGCCGAACTTGATCAACCCGAATTTGTCAAAATCCTTGTTGACGAATGTTATAAGGCAGGAGCAAAAAAGGTTAATGTCGAATGGACATATCAGCCTCTCGAAAAGCTTCATGTTCGTCACAGAAGTCTCAAAACTCTTTCAACTGTTGAAAAATGGGAAGAGGAAAAGCTTAAACATACCGTTGATGTTCTGCCATGCAAGATAGTGCTTCTCTCTGAAGATCCCGATGGACTTAAAGGCATAAATCAAGAGAAAATGGCTAAAGGTCATCAAAACAGATATAAAGTCATTAAGCCTTATCGTGATATGACGGAGGGCAAACAACAGTGGTGCATAGCCGCCGTTCCGGGAAAGGCTTGGGCGAAAAAAGTTTTCCCCGACTTGAGAACATCTCAAGCAGTTGAAAAGCTTTGGGAGGCTATACTCTATACTTCAAGAGTTTCAGAGGACAGCGATCCGATAGAAAATTGGAAAAAGCATAACGCCGAGCTTCACTCAAGATGCGACTATCTTAATAGCCTTAATATAGAAGAACTTCACTATTCTGCTTCAAACGGTACAGATTTCACCGTTGGTCTTATACCGCAAGCGCAGTTCTGCGGAGGCAGTGAAGAAACGGTATCGGGCACGATCTACAACCCTAACATCCCCTCCGAAGAATGTTTCACTTCGCCTATGAAGGGAAAGGCAGAGGGAATAGTTTATTCCTCAAAGCCGCTTTCATATCAAGGACAGCTTATTGATAATTTCTCAATCACATTTAAGGACGGCAAAGCCGTCGACTGCAAAGCCGAGAAAAACGAGGAGCTTCTCAAAAAACTCATATCCATGGACGACGGCTCGGCATATCTCGGTGAGTGTGCTCTTGTTCCTTGCGACTCCCCGATAAGAAACAGCGAAATACTTTTCTACAACACGCTGTTTGACGAAAATGCCGCTTGCCATCTTGCTCTCGGCATGGGATTTTTAGAGTGCATCAAGGATTATCACAGTCACACGCTTGAAGAAGCTCACGAAATGGGTGTCAACGATTCGATCGTTCATGAGGATTTCATGATCGGAACAAAAGATCTGTCTATCGTCGGAAAGTGCGCAGACGGAAAGAGTGTTCAAATTTTCAAAGGCGGAAATTGGGCGTTCTAAAACAAGAAAAATGTGCGAGGCACGAAATATGCGGCGGCGCGGTATAGTGCCGCCGCATCACTCATTTTATCGGCTCGATGCCGATAAAATGAGTCCGTGCCCTTGACAGAATTAAGATTTCATACTATAATAACATCAGTTATATAACCGCAACTATTATATGCTGAAAGGAGAAAACATGCCGCCAAAGCCTAAAGTATCAAAAGAAAATATCGTCCTCGCGGGTATCGAAATCGTCAGAGAAAGCGGAATTGAAAGCGTAAACGCAAGATCTGTCGCTTCAAAACTGAATTGCTCAACTCAACCTATTTTTTCAAACTACTCC
>CAYWDD010000230.1:0-2653 GCA_964456935.1 uncultured Faecalibacterium sp.
CGTCGGCTACAACGTCCTCACGAACGGGATAGTAGCACGGGAAAGCAAGAAGCTCATTCCAGTAGTTAACGTCTGTTGCAAGAACAACTTCGATTGTCTTTTCGTCAACTGCCTTGATGTTGAGCTTTGCATCTGGATACTCAGCGACCATAACAGCCTCTTCTGTTTCAGGGTCGATAACAACGTTGCCGTTGTCGTCAAGCTTTTCTGTCAAAGCAGAAATCTTGTCGTAACCGTCAACAACATCGAACATATAGCCGTAGTCTGCACCGAGTTCAGCTGATGCTGCACGGTTCCAAGCAAATATGAAGTCAGCAGCTGTAACGTCCTTGCCGTCTGACCACTTGAGGCCATCTCTGAGTGTGTAGGTGTACTTGATCTTACCGTCGTCAAGCTTAACGCCTTCGGTAAGCTCTGTAGCAGCATCGGCAACTATAACGAGCTTGCCTTCGCTGTCCTTTGACCACTTTGCAAGACCCTGGAAAAGGTGAGCGCAAAGAGTAGCACCGTCAACTGCTGAGTTGAGTGCCGGGTCGATCGTGTCCGGCTCTGAAGCGATACAAACGTTAAGAGTGTTCTTATCGTAGTCGTCGCCGCCATTGCCGCCGCAAGCTGCAAGGCTGAATAACATAGCAGCTGCGAGAAGAATTGCTAAAAATTTTTTCATGGCTTATTCTTTCCTTTCAAATATATTTTCCAAAATCGCCGTATAAAATATTGCACGATTTCATACGGCAAATAATGAACTTAGTTGATTTCGTCAACTCTGTGACAAGCAACAAAGTGACCTGTCGAAACTTCCTTAAATTCGGGCATTGATTCTGCACATCTGTCTGTAGCATACGGACATCTTGTGCGGAACGGGCAACCCGAGGGAGCGTTAAGCGGACTGGGAATATCGCCTGTAAGAGCGATACGTTTATTCGCACGGGCAATCTTCGGGTCGGGCATGGGTACAGCCGACATCAAAGCCTGCGAATACGGATGAAGAGGACGCTCGTATATCTCAGCAGCATCTGCAAGTTCAACCATTTTTCCAAGGTACATAACCGCTATTCTGTCACTGATGTGACGAACGACAAGAATGTCATGAGCGATGAACAGGTAGGTAAGACCCAAAGTGTCCTGAAGTTCATCGAACATATTTATTACCTGAGCCTGAATCGAAACGTCAAGTGCCGAAACGGGTTCATCGCAAACTATGAATGAGGGATTAACGGCAAGTGCTCTTGCTATGCCTATACGCTGTCTTTGACCGCCCGAAAACTCGTGAGCGTATCTTGATGCGTGTTCACTGTTAAGACCGACATGATTCATAAGTTCGAGGATCCTCTCCTCACGCTCTTTTCTATTGGAATAGAGCTTATGAACGTCAAGAGGCTCACCTATAATATCCGAAACCGTCATACGAGGGTTAAGAGATGAATAGGGATCTTGGAAAACCATTGTGGCTTCTTTTCTGAATGCCTTAACGTCAGCCTTTGATTTTATCAGCTTACCCTTATAGTAAACCTCACCGCCTGTCGGCTCGTAAAGACGGAGAATCGTTCTTCCGACAGTCGTTTTACCGCAACCGGATTCACCGACAAGACCGAGAGTTTCGCCTTTCTTTATATCGAAAGAAACACCGTCTACCGCTTTTAAGGGTTTGGACTTGAAAAGTCCCATATTAATATTAAAGTATTCTTTGAGGTCTTTGACTTGAATCAAAGGGGTATTATTCGTATTTTCGCTCATTTTCATTAACCCCTTTCTTCTTCTGTACTCTCGGCATCAGTGCCTTTTGAACCTTGTTCTTCTTCAAGCTGCTTTTTTACGTTCATCCAGCAAGTCGCATAGTGATTCTCTCCGACTTCCATAGATTCCGCTCTTTGGTGAATACATATCTTCATTGCCGCATCGCATCTGGGCGCAAACGGACAGCCTTTCGGCATATTCAAAAGATCGATAGGCGTACCTGTTATCGGCTTAAGCTTTGTACCCGCAGTTGTTGTTGTCGGGATAGAACGCATAAGACCCTTTGTGTATTCATGTCTGGGATTGTAGAATATTTCATCTGCACTTCCCTTTTCGCAGATAGAACCTGCGTACATAACGATAACTTCATCGCACATTTGAGCCACGACACCCAAGTCGTGAGTTATCATGATTATTGCCATTCCGAGTTCTTCCTGAAGAGAAGTCATAAGCTCAAGTATTTGTGCCTGTATCGTAACGTCAAGAGCTGTTGTCGGCTCGTCTGCGATAAGGATATCCGGTTCACAGGCAAGAGCCATAGCAATCATAACTCTTTGACGCATACCGCCCGAAAACTCGAACGGATACTGTTTCATTCTCTTCTCCGGCTCATTGACGTTGACAAGCTTAAGCATTTCGACCGCTCTGTCGTACGCTTGCTTTTTATCTCTGTCGGTGTGAAGAACTATAGCCTCTATAAGCTGATGACCTATTGTGTAGGTCGGGTTAAGCGAGGTCATGGGATCTTGGAAAATTATGGAGATCTTGTTACCTCTGACGTCTTTCATTACTTTTTCGCCTGCACCGACAAGCTCCTGTCCGTCAAGCTTTATTGAGCCTGAAACGATCTTGCCCGTGCCTGCTAAAATTTGCATTATGGAGTATGCGGTAACGGATTTACCCGAACCTGATTCTC
>CAYWDD010000231.1:0-2633 GCA_964456935.1 uncultured Faecalibacterium sp.
CCGCCCACACTTCTTCCCTATTACCTCTTACATCTTACCTGCGAGCAACAGCGAGATTTACCTCTCCGTCAATTTAGGTGCGAAGCACCTAAATTGCCACCTTTTCCTCCGGAAACCGGAACCCTTTTGTCTGCTACGCAGACATTTCCCCTAACAGGGGAATTTCCTTTCAGGAGAGGCAAGAAGTTGTGCAGAAATTAAATCTCGTCGCCCCTGAAAGGGGAGATGTCTGTTTAGGTGTTTCACACCTAAACAGACAGAGGGGTTAATCCTACGCACCCAAGCGGCGGGCAACACCCCAAAAGTCAGAACAATCTCACAGCGGATACAATCGGGAGCAAAGCGACTCCACAATTTTGCACTTTGCATTTTGCATTTTGCATTTTAAAACTTTCCCACTGTAAACACCCTAAAATTTATCCACGTCCGAAATCTTGCATCTAATTTCGACCCGATTCTCGTTCCTCTCGGTTTATAATCTCAACTGACGGACAAGTTCTTTTACCTGTTCGGTCAAATCTTTGTCGGGTGAATTGTCTATTATGAAGTCCGCCTTTTCACTGTAATAGCTGTCGGGACGTTGTGCGTTCATTCTTTCGAGTGCCTTCTCCCGTGTAAGTCCGTCACGTTTTATTATTCTGTCGAATCTTACGTTGTCGGGTGCGCACACACAGACTGTCACGTCACAAAGTTTGTCCGCTTTGCTTTCGTACAGTGCGGCAGCATCGTATATTGCGACTTTGTAACCCGAAGAAAGTGCTGTTCTCATTTCGTCAAAACTCTTTTCAAGTATAGCAGGGTGCATAAGTGAATTGAGTTTTTCGGTCGTTTCCCTTGTTGCGAATCCTTTTTCGGCAAGCTTTGGTCTGTTTAATGTTCCATCGGGATTTATGACTTCTTCACCGAATTCTATTTTCAGCTTTTCAAGTAAAGGTGAGCCTTTTTCAACTACCTGTCTTGCGACTTTGTCTGCATCGCAGATGAAAAACCCCATGTCTTTGAGCATTTTACTTACAGTGCTTTTTCCGCTGCCTGTCTTACCGGTAAGTCCTATTATCACAGCTGTATCACCTCGAATGCCGCCGCCCTTATCAAGCGGTTGTATACGGCAAGTCCAACGCCCTCTCTTTTGGGATATCTGACATAAGCCGCAGTTGCACCTAATTTGTCAACCTCTCTTAAAGCGGAAAAGATGTTCTGTGCCTGTGAAAGGGAATCGTTTTCATCACCGTAGGGTATCGCTTTTACGCAAAGCTTGTTTTCTTCACCGTCAAACACCAACGCAACCGTATTTTCGTCGGCATTTGAAGAAATATACTCTTTGAATTTATCAAAGTCGCCCTTGACTAAAACAACGTGTGCCTTAGGTGAATAGTGTTTGTATTTCATTCCCGGACTTGCCGCCTGTACACCGTCTTTGAGCTTTGAGTACACCGCATCGTCTATTTTGATTTCACCCAGAACGCTTTCTAGCATTTCGGGTGTGATACCGCCCGGTCGGAGAAGTGTGGGCACTTCCGTTGCTAAGGTTATGACTGTCGATTCCACACCGACACCGCAGTTACCGCCGTCGATTATTGCGTCTATCCTGCCGTTCATGTCGTCAAAGACGTGCTTTGCGGTGGTCGGACTCGGTTTTCCCGATGTGTTTGCCGACGGTGCTGCTATGGGTACACCTGCCGCATCAATGAGCCGTCTTGCGGTTTCATCGCCCGGCATTCTCACAGCGACCGTTTCGAGTTTACCGCTTGTTTCATACGGTACGGCTGAAGTTTTGTCGAGTATCACGGTCAGCGGCCCCGGCCAAAAAGCCTCTGCAAGCTTTAAAGCGTTTTCGGGTATCTCGGTTACGAGAGTTTTCCACTGTTCTATGCGTGATATGTGGACAATTAACGGATTGTCCGAGGGTCTGCCTTTTGCGGCAAATATCTTCTTTACCGCCTCACCTTCAAGAGCGTTTGCACCAAGTCCGTAAACCGTTTCGGTCGGAAAGCCGACAAGACCGCCGTTTTTGATAACACTTCCTGCGTACCTTATATCATCATCACTTGTAGATAATAATTTCGTCTGCATCTTTATTCCTCGTTTGCTTTGAGTTTCTCGGCTGTGTCGGCTGTTATGAGCGAATCTATAAGCTCGTCGAGATCGCCGTTCATTATACTTTCTATCTTGTAGAGTGTCAGACCTATTCTGTGGTCACTGACTCTGCCTTGTGGGAAATTATAGGTTCTGATACGTTCACTTCTGTCGCCTGTGCCGACCTGCGCTTTGCGTTCACCTGCTATGGAGCTTTGCTGTTTCTGACGTTCTGCCTCCAATATTTTTGCCCTGAGTACACGCATGGCTTTGTCTTTGTTTTTGTGCTGACTTCTCTCGTCTTGGCATTCTACGACTGTTCCCGTCGGCAAGTGGGTTATTCTTATTGCCGATTCTGTCTTGTTTATATGCTGACCACCTGCACCGCTTGAACGGAAAGTGTCTATCTGCAAGTCGGTCGGGTTTATCTCTATGTCAACTTCTTCCGCCTCGGGCAAGACCGCAACGGTTACGGTCGAAGTGTGTATTCTGCCGCCCGATTCCGTTTCGGGTACTCGCTGGACTCGGTGGACGCCGCTTTCAAATTTAAATCTTGA
>CAYWDD010000232.1:0-2631 GCA_964456935.1 uncultured Faecalibacterium sp.
AAGAGCGGCTTCTCCTGCCTCCATTTTGTCATAAACTTCGTCCATAACATAGCCTTGTAACAGCGGCTTCTGTGATATGAGTTCGTCTGCGGCAAGTCGCCATTCCGTACTGTCGGTGGTGTTGAACGACTGACCCAGAAGTTTCTGTGAAATAGCAAAGCTGTCACGGGGATTGTCAAACATCAATATTTTTCCTGCATACTTCGGGTCCCAAAGCACCGACCAGCTTGTCGGTGTTTCATCAACCATCGACTTGTTGTAGATAAGTCCTACCGTGTTGACACAGTAGGGAACACTGTATTCGTTGTTTTCGTCGTAGTACAGATTTTTGTATTTGTCCGAAATGTTCTTATAGTTCGGGATATCGTCCATGTTAATCTTTTGTACAAGACCTTCGGAAATGAACCTGCTTATCATGTAGTCAGACGGTATAACTATGTCATAACTCGAACCGCCGCTTTTAAGCTTTGCGTAGAGGTCCTCGTTACTTGCAAAGTTTGTGTAGTTGACGTTTATGCCCGTCAGTTCCTCGAAAGCCGAGTTAACGTCAAACATATAGCTTTCTTCGTCCTCTTCATCGCTTATATATTCACCCCAGTTATATACGTTGATAGTCGTTCCTCTTAGTTCGGGTACATTATAGTATTCTTCGTTATCATAAGCGAAAGCTGTGAAAGTCAGCGTGGACAAAATCAAAATGACCGAAAATAAAACAGAAATTATCTTTTTCATATCTCGTCCTCCGCAACCGTTTCTTTTTTCATCGCTTTCTTTTCGCTTCTTGATTGAGCGACGTTTACAAGTATCAGCAAAACGAGAACCGCAAGAAAGATTATCGTCGAAAGAGCGTACATATCGGGTTTAACTCTCTTTTTAGTCATCGAGAATATCCTGATAGGCAACGTCTGGAAAGACGGACCTGTCGTGAAATAGCTGATAACAAAATCGTCAAGTGAGAGCGTGAATGCCATTATCATGCCCGAAATTATTCCCGGCATGATGCTCGGCATTACAACCTTAAAGAAAGCTTTTACGGGGGTACAACCGAGATCCATTGCCGCCTCGGGAAGATGAACGTCAAGTTGCCTGAGTTTCGGCATAACATTCAGTATAACATAGGGAAGATTGAACGTGACGTGAGCTATAAGCATTGTCCAAAATCCTAAGACGTTCGTTAAGTCAAGCAGCTTTCCTACGAAAACGAAAAGCAGCATCATAGATATACCCGTGACTATTTCGGGATTCATCATCGGTATGTTTGTGACTGTCATTACAGCGGATTTTACATACTTGTTTTTAAGCGAGTTTATTCCGACAGCTGCCGCAGTTCCCATAACGGTCGATATAGCCGCAGATGAAACCGCAAGAATAAGAGTGTTGTATAAAGCTTTGATAGATTCTTCGTCTTTCAGCAGTGCCTCATACCATCTGAGAGAAAATCCCGTAAATACGCTTGTACTCGAACTTGCGTTGAACGAGTATACAAACAGAACGAATATCGGTGCGTACAAAAAAATAAACACCAAAAGCATATATAACTTTGAAATGGGAGATGTTTTCTTTTTCATGCTACGACACCTCCGTTTTCATCATCGGTAAACCTGTTCATGATAGCCATGCAGAGGATTATAAGTATCATCAGCACAAGCGAAAGCGTCGCACCGAGATTGTAGTTATACGAAGTCTGAAACTGCATTTCGATAACGTCGCCTATCATAGCGAACGTGCCGCCACCGAGCTTTTTGGAAATATAGAACGTTGATACCGATGGAACAAAAACCATGGTAAAGCCCGATGCGATGCCGGGGAGTGAAAGCGGAAGAATGACCTTTGAAAGAACGGTCCACTTGCTTGCACCGAGATCCTCGGCAGCCTCAATAAGCGAGTGATTCATCTTTGACATAACCGTGTAAAGCGGAAGTATCATGTACGGCAGGTAGTTATATACCATGCCGAGAATAACCGCTCCCGACGTATTTATCATATGTACGGGATCGAGTCCTATTTTTTGCAATATCGTATTGATGATGCCGGTATCTGCGAGAATGGTCATCCATGAGTACGTTCTGATAAGGAAGTTCATCCACATCGGAAGCATTACAAGCATCATGGTCATTCTCTGGACGCTTGCCGAGCTGTTAGCCATAATATATGCCAAAGGGTAGGCGATAACGAGCGATATTATAGTGGCAAGGAATCCGTACCAAATAGATCGCAAAAAGATATAACGATAGTTGCCCAAAGTTTTGATATAGTCGAGCGTAAATTCACCGCCCGAATTTGTGAATGCGTAATAAATTACGACCGCAAGAGGAACTACGATAAAAATTGCCGCCCAAAGATAGTAAGGAGCGGAAACAATTTTTTTGATGATGTTGTCCTTAGCCATATTCTAACCCCCGTTAAACAGATTTGTCCATAATACATGATAGACATACATAAATATAGAGCTAAAAACGGCAAATGTCAACATTTTTTTAGAAAAAATCGGGAATTTTTCGCCACGAATCCGACTAAAAATAAGACATTCTCGTTTTTACTCGTTTTTTCTCACGAAAGCTCTCGTTTCCTCGGAAAAAGTTTTTTAGGATTTTAGATGTAGTAAGGTCTAACTTTTTGCACAGTGGAAAA
>CAYWDD010000233.1:0-2620 GCA_964456935.1 uncultured Faecalibacterium sp.
TGGAATTAGATGCAACAAATAAACAAATTCATCTTCTGGAAATTCCGTTAGATTAGTTTGGCAAAAGCGACAGTCGCAAATCATTTTGATGATTTGCGACTGTTTGCTGTTATTCTTACTGTAAGGCTATAATTTTTCCTTGTCTTTCCTGAAAAATTATACTTACATTTACTTAGAAATAATCGGTAACAGATACTTTCCGAAGAGATTGTAAACAATATCATATATAACTTCAAATAAAGCCGTAAGACCGAACTTGTCAAATATCGTTATCGTGTTAGAATCGCCCAAATGATCTCTGAAACCGCTTTGCTTTTCGAGTGTAACATAAGGTACTGCGGTATCATACGGTTTTGACTCACCGTTCATAACGGTGAAATTGAACGTCTTATCATTAAGCGGTGTAACAGAACCCGATATGAAATAGGATATCTTCACAGATGCCGTAGTTAAGCTTTCTTTCGGAATCTCTCCGCTGAACTTGACAGTAAGACTTTCTCTCGGTGCTATTTCCTTGAACATATAGTCCGATGCTTTAAAGCTTATATCCGCAGAATCAACGGAAATCGAAAGTATCTTCATGTTGTTTTTCTTTGATAGGTTCGTTATAACCAAAGCCGTATCGCTTGAAGTGATATATCCGGGTTTGCTTGAATCGAACTCTGCATAAACCGACTCGCAAACGTTCATCGAGCAGTGAAACTGCGGATACTCCGAATATGTATAAATATCAATGTGTTCATTTGTTTCGACAAGCGTTTTCATAAGCGTTGCCGAATAATCGTCTTTGAGGGTCATTCCGTGGAAAAGCCCGTCACAGAACCACGTTGTTTCGGGGAGATAAGAAGTCGATGCGTCTATTTCCATTCCGGGGGAAAGATGATCGTGCGTTTCGTCCGAGCATACCGTTTTGAGCGTTTTGTAGCCGTCGTTAAAGCGTGAGCCGAGCGGTGCGCAAACAGCTCCGGTCGATGCGTTGACTGAAATTATTGCATCTGAATTTTCCTGCGTTCCGACAACGCTGGGCCAACCTGTTCCTGCTATTATATATATGTTAGCACCTGCATTTTCGGCATTTTTCAAAAGTGAAGGCATATTTGCCAATATTTCCTCATGGAAGTAATCGGACTTTTCCATCATCTCGGAGTCAATAAGCTCCTGTGTGGCAAAGTTTTCTTTAACGTATTCGTACTTATTCGTAGGAATGAAATCCCATATACTTCCCCATGCACCTATGACTTGCTTTGCATACGGTACTAAATGATAAATAAAATCGTCGAGGAAACCGAGTTCATTTGCTTTTACAAGCCACTCGTAATCTTCTTCAAACATCATTCCGTTTTCGATAAACTGCATGAGTACCTGTTCGTCAAGGTGCGCATCGTTTATCATAAGGTCGTATGCAAGCAATGCTCCGCCTATAGCCGGCACTGTTAAAACTGCATTGTTGACTTTACCCTTACAGCCGTAAAGAGAAAGATATGTAGCCGATGTTTGACCGCCGTGACTTACGGCAAGGATATTGACTTTTGATGCACCCGTGTATTCGAGTACGTCATCAATATATCTGTCAAGGTCTGCGGCACAGTCAACGGTGTTTCTTCTGAAATCGGTATTAAAGTTGAATGTCCATTCCTCTGCTTTGTCACCGAGATACTCGGTAACGTAAGGCATTATTTCTACTTCATGTATATATTTTCCGTCCTCGTTTTCGTTGAGCCATTTTGTGTTCGTATCATAAGCGTGTGAGTGGTAGAGGTGCAACGGTGTTGTCGAGTTGCCGTATTTGTCGTAAGCCATGTCACCGAACATCATTACAAATTCTTCACCGACTTTTTTGGCAAGTCGTTCGGCATCTCCCTCGACCCATTCGCCTATGCCTATGCCGAGTTCGACTGCGTTTGCCTTTATTCTGTCGAATATCTTGTCCATTTGAATGTTCCAGACGTGTACCTGTTCACCGTTTTCACCGTCTTTATACAATGCCGATGAGCTATAACCCGGCACTATGATGATGGGATAGACCTCATCGGTGTCGGCGGCACTTGCTATCGGTGTCATGATGCACAGGCAAAGAGCCAGAGCCAAGATAACAGATAAAAACTTTTTCATGTTTATTCCTCCCATAGTTTTGAATGATGATTAAAATTATACACCAAAAGTTCACACTTATCAACAAAATTTAACTTAGAATTTACTAAAATTTATGAGTTTGTCACAATAAACAGCGACTTGATTTTTCTTTGAAAGTTAAATTGAATGATAAAGTCTTTTATTTCAAAAGGATAGAGTAAATTGAGATTTAAATATTCAATTTCATATGTACAGTTTTGCGGTGCTTGTTTTTATGTTTTAAGTGTGCTATAATTTTTTATAATCTGATTACGGTGAATTTGCCATAATCAAAAATCGAGGATACGCTTATGAATAAAGATAACAGTATGGTGATTTTCAAAACGGAGGACAATCAAATTTCCGTTGATGTCCGTTTCCATGATGAATCTGTTTGGCTGACATTGGAACAAATGTCAACTCTTTTTGAAAGAGATAAATCTACAATTTCAAGACATATAAAAAACATATTTGAAGAGGGCGAATTGGAACAAAAGTCAACTGTTGC
>CAYWDD010000234.1:0-2606 GCA_964456935.1 uncultured Faecalibacterium sp.
CAATGTTATCTATGCCGATGACCTTGTTTCGCTCTTAGGTGTTGATGCTACAAGATACTATCTTCTTTCTGAGATGCCTCATGCAAACGACGGCTCTATCTCGTACGAAACGATTATAGAAAGATATAACTCCGACCTTGCAAACACGCTCGGAAACCTCGTCAACAGAACGGTTGCTATGACTAACAAGTACTTTGCAGGCGAGATAAAGGCGGCAGGCGAGGAAACCGAACTTGACAAAGAGCTTAAGCAGTTTGCCCTCGACACGGTAAAGAAGGTTGATGACAATATCGCAACGTACCACATAGCAGATGCCGTTGACAGCATAATGAACCTTGCAAAGCGTTGCAACAAATATATTGACGAAACCACACCTTGGACACTTGCCAAAAATGAAGAATTTGACCGCCTCGGTACAGTCCTTTACAATCTCCTTGAATCCATAAGATACATTGCGGTACTCCTGACTGCGTTCTTGCCGGACACTGCTGAGGCTATTTTCGCTCAGCTCGGAACTCAAGTTAAGTCATATGACAGCCTTGAAAACTTCGGAGGTCTTGTCAGCGGCGGTAAGGTAAGCGAGGCTAAACCGCTCTTTAACCGTATAGATGCAGAGAAAATGCTTGCCGATATAAACGAGAAAGTCGAAAAAGAAATGGCGAAAGCTAAGATAACAAACGATCTTAAAAATGTCGCTCAGATAGGCATAGACGATTTTGCAAAGACGGAACTTCGTGTTGCCGAAATCGTTGACTGCGTGCCTGTTAAGAGAGCTAAAAAGCTTTTGCAGTTGACTCTCGATGACGGTTCAGGTCAGCCGAGAACGGTTGCATCAGGCATTGCTCCTTGGTATAAGCCGGAAGATCTCATCGGTCACAAAGTTATTGTTGTCGCTAATCTTAAGCCTGCAACTCTTTGCGGTGTCGAAAGCTGCGGAATGATTCTTGCAGGTGACTGCGGTGAAAATGACGTCAAGGTTGTTTTCGTTGACTCAATGCCCAACGGTACAAAAATAAGATAATGGAAAACATTTTCGATACACACGCTCATTATGACGATGACGCCTTTGACAGTGACAGAGATGTGTTGCTTTCTTCTCTTGAAAGCAGGGGAGTGAAGTATGTTATTGACTGTGGCTGCGATGTAAAGTCAAGTGAAAAAGCTATAGCTTTGAGTGAAAAATACGGCTTTATCTATGCCGCTGTCGGCATTCACCCTCATGAGGCAGAGGACTCAAATGAAAGTAGTCTACATGAGATAGCAAAGCTTACCGAACATGAAAAGGTTGTGGCGATAGGGGAGATAGGTCTTGATTATCACTACGATTTTTCACCTAGAGATGTTCAAAAAGAATACTTTGAAAAGCAGATAATTCTTGCAAACGAACTTGATATGCCGATAATCGTTCACGACCGAGAGGCACATGAGGATACAATGCAGCTTTTGAGAAAATATAAGCCGAAAGGTGTCCTGCACTGTTTTTCCGGTAGCGTGGAAACAGCAAAAGAAGTTATTTCGCTCGGAATGTATATCGGACTTGGTGGTGCTGTAACTTTCAAGAACGCAAAAAAGCCGCTTGAAGTAGCAAAATATTTGCCGCTTGACAGACTTTTGCTTGAAACCGACGCACCGTATATGACTCCCGTTCCGTATAGAGGAAAGAGAAACGATTCGACTCTTATTCCGTATGCGGCTTTGACGATAGCCGAAGTGAAAGGCATCGAACCGCAGCAGGTAGTCGATGCGGCTTGTGAGAATGCAAAAAGACTGTTTAATATTAAATGACACTAAAAACAGAGCATATTCGGGAAACCCGTAAACGGATAACCGAATATGCTCTGTATTGTTTTTTTATTATAAGACTATGTTTTCACATTTATCAAACTGCGTTACTTTGCCGTCTTTATGTTTGTTGTCTTTGAAAACTATGGTTTTTGTCGAGCTTGCCTTTAAGCAAAGTTTGTTGTCGGAGAAATCGTTTCCGATGATGCGAATATTTTCGTGTACCGCACCCGAGTGTATCTTGTTTTCGGGTTTGATTAGAATTGTCGGCTCACCGCAGGAACAGAAGTTGTTATTTTCAATTAAAACGTTCTTACAGCGGCCGCTTTCAAACCAACTCTCAGCATCGTCCGAAATCAAAATTCCGCTCATAGCCGTGCTTTTGAATGAATTATCGCAAACTCTTACCTTGCCTCTTGTTGTCAGCAGTAAACCTCGTGTGACTATTCGTGAAATTGTGTTATTGTTAAACTCCACATCGGGGCAAGCTGAGATATTTTCTATAACCTCACCGACCGTTGCTTTGTAAAGTGAATTAAGTTTAAGCTCTATGTCTGTTTCGTTTATCAGAGTAGAGCCGATAACTTCGGATTTTCCTTTTTCAAGGAGAGTTTTCGTGTCAATGAAAGCTATTTCATCACCGACATGAAACGGATCAAATCCGTGAGTTTGAGGGTGCATGAATCTTACGGTGACGGTATTGTCTTTTACGTTTACCACTTTGAAATGCACACCGTGGACATTCATGCAGTCGTCACCTGCACCGTTAAACTTGCAGTTTAAAACCGAAACCTTGCCACGACACATACTTACCTGTACAAAAT
>CAYWDD010000235.1:0-2602 GCA_964456935.1 uncultured Faecalibacterium sp.
AAAGCCGTTCTTTTGGTTTCACTTGAACTTGATGAAGTAATGAGCGTTTCAGACAGAATACTTGTCATGTACGAGGGCAAGATCGTCGGTGAGCTTGATCCCAAGAAAACAACGGTCGAAGAACTCGGACTTTACATGGCAGGCTCAAAAAATGATTATAAGGAGGAAAAGTCCGATGAATAAGAAAGAATCGCCTCTTCAGAATTTATGGCAAAAAGACGGAACTAAATCTCTCGTTTCCTCACTGATATCAATTCTCGCAGGTATGTGTGTAGGCGGAATCATCGTTCTTATAGTAGGTCTTACAAACGACAATATTTCGCTCAAAGGTGCTTTTGAAGGTATAAAACTTATTTTCTTCGGTATATTCAGCACAGGACGTGATGCAGCCGGAAATCTTACTTTCGGTTTCAGCCCCGTAAACATAGGAAATATGTTCTTCAGAGCAACACCTATCATTTTAACCGGACTTTCGGTTGCTGTCGCATTTAAAACAGGACTTTTCAACATCGGCGCACCGGGTCAGTATCTTATGGGAACTGCCGCATCGCTTTATCTTGCTTTGTCGATACCGACAACTGTTGTTCCGTCATGGCTTGTATGGTTGATAGCCTTTGTCGGCGGTATGCTTGCCGGAGCGTTATGGGGTGCGATTCCCGGAATTGTCAAAGCCTACCTCAACATAAACGAAGTTTTAGCCTGTATCATGACTAACTGGATAGCGGCAAACTTGGTTACATGGTTCTTTGAGTCGAGTACGCTCAGAAACTCTAAAGATTACGGAAAGACCGGTTACATTCAAAAGACAACGGACAATGCCGTTTCAACCGCAAAGCTCGGTTTGGACAAGCTGTT
The DNA here is from genome assembly GCA_964456935.1 of uncultured Faecalibacterium sp. Lineage (GTDB taxonomy): Bacteria > Bacillota > Clostridia > Oscillospirales > Acutalibacteraceae > UBA6857. Next base: position 856 of record CAYWDD010000235.1, read on the forward strand.
CCCCAATTCACAGATCAACGCAGGTATACTTATAGCTATATTGATCGCTGTTGTCGTCTACATAATCATGACGAAAACAACTCTCGGATTTGAACTTAAGGCTTGCGGAAGTAACCGTCATGCCGCAAAATATGCAGGTATCAAAGACAAAAAGAGCATCGTCCTTTCGATGGCTATTGCCGGTTCACTCTCGGGTGCGGCGGCTGCTCTTTATTACCTTGCAGGTAACACCGAGTTCTTCTGGTCAACGTATCAGTCACTTCCCTCAGAGGGATTCAACGGCATTCCCGTAGCACTTCTTGCGTACAACAATCCGATAGCCGTTATATTCTCGGGCTGTTTCATGTCCATGCTCAACATTGCAGGTCAGCAGTTAAAAACACTTACGGCGTATAACGAATATATAACGGACATCATCATAGCCTCAATCGTTTATCTCAGTGCTTTCGCTCTGTTTATAAAACTTCTCTTAGACGGAAAGAAAAAGCACGTTAAGACAGAAGTCACCGTTCCGACAGCGGATTCAACTGTCGGTGACGACGGTGCGGGAATCGAAGAAAGTAAAGACAAGGAGGAGAACACATAATGTCATTTTTAATTCAACAGACTTTAATTTATGCAGTCCCCTTGCTCATAGTCGCTCTTGCAGGTGTATTTGCAGAGCGTAGCGGTATCATCAATCTTGCACTTGAAGGTATTATGATTTTCGGTGCATTCATAGGTGTATTATTTGTCAACATCGCTCAAAAGAATCACTGGTTCACTGCCGACCAAGGTCAGTTGCTTGTCGTTTTGACAATGCTCGTTGCGGCGGCTTTCGGTGCGTTGTTCTCACTGCTTTTGTCCTTTGCGGCTATCAATCTTAAAGCTGACCAGACTATCGGCGGTACGGCTTTAAATATGCTTGCACCTGCTATTGTACTTTTCGCTATCAACGTTATAGCACAGCAGAACGTTCTTGTCATGGCAGAAGGTGACTCGGGCAGCTGGTTCATGATAAAGAAAACGGATTTCGGCTTTGACAGAACAGCGGATCTCGGTTTCTTCGGAAACACATTCTTACACAAAGTATATATCACGACATATATCTGTATCGCACTTTTCATTGTGCTTTCGATAGTTCTCTACAAGACGAAGTTCGGTTTAAGACTCAGAGCTTGCGGTGAAAATCCACAAGCAGCCGACTCACTCGGCATAAACGTTACGAGAATGAGATATATCGGTACGACGATATCGGGAGCTTTAGCGGGACTCGGCGGCTTTGTTTACGCTTTGACGACTGCTAACTGCTCATCGACAGGCGATGTTGCCGGATTCGGTTTCCTTGCTCTTGCGGTTATGATTTTCGGTAACTGGAAACCGCTGAATATCGCACTTGCGTCATTCCTGTTCGGTTTATTCAAGTGTCTTGCGGCAGCATATGCAAGTATCGACATAAACGGTGACGGTGTATATGCGCTTGCGGAGTTGGGAATAAATCCGAATTTCTACAGACTTCTCCCCTATCTCATTACGCTCATCGTTCTTGCATTCACATCAAAGAGTTCGAGAGCGCCCAAGGCAGAGGGTATCCCCTACGACAAGGGCAGCAGATAAACAAAATATTTTCGGGTACACCAAGTCACGGTGTACCCGAAGTTTTAAACTTTGAAATCAAGTTTGCGAAAAAATTTTATAAATCATATTGACATTGATATCAAAATAGTGTATCATACATCGGTAACAAGTTAAGATGCATGGGGGTATA
>CAYWDD010000236.1:0-2601 GCA_964456935.1 uncultured Faecalibacterium sp.
GTAAAGCTCAAACTTTTCTATCCTCTGGCTTTTCGTGATATCCTCGCTTATGATACAGTATTTAAGTTTCTTCACGCTGTCGAAATCAAATTTTAAGTACCCGACACCGTCTTTGAGTTGACCGAAATTCTGTATAAGTATCGGATTTGCGGTCATATTTTCTATCTTTTTACCGAGTCTCTCCAATGCTTTCGCATCTTTCGGGTGTATAGTTCCGTCTTTTGTGGGCGGAACGTTCAAAAGAAGTGTGCAGTTGTTTCCGACCGAACCTACATATATCTTGAAAAGCTTTTTCGCACTCTTTACGGTTGAGTTGTCGCTTTCGTGCCAGAACCAACCTTTTCTTATTGATACGTCAACCTCTGCCGGATACCAGCAAAGCTTGTCCGCTTTTTGAAGTACGGCTCTTGAACCGAGGTCTGCCGTTTGTTCGTTGAACTTCTTGACGTTTTTGCCCTCGATATCATGCTGCGAATTTTCTTCTGTCTTTTGAGTTTCCGTCAAACTATGGGGTACAACGGAAAATTCGTTCTTTCTTGTCTTGCCTGCCTCGTTTCCGACCCAGCGAATGTCAGGACCGCAGACGGCTATGTTCGCTTTCGGTTGGAGAGTGTGTATCAAGTCGTAATATCTCTGCCAGTCGTACTCGAAAGCGGCTGCGTCTGCACCCTTTGCTCCGTCAAACCACACCTCGAATATCTCGCCGTAGTTTGTCAAAAGCTCCGTCAATTGAGCGCAAAAATAGTCGTTATATTCCTTTGTTGCATAGGTTTTCTCGTGCATATCCCACGGTGAAAGGTAGACACCGAAATCAAGTCCGGCTTTCTTACACTCATCACTGACCATGCGTACAATATCTTTTCCTAAAACGGTGTTCATCACGCAAAAGTCCGTCTGTTTGGTATCCCAAAGGCAAAATCCGTCATGGTGCTTGCAAGTGAGAATGATGCCTGTCGCACCGGATTTCTTGATGACCTCGACCCACTGGTGGGCATCAATATTCGTTATTGTAAAGTCTTTGACGGTTTCCTGTGCGTTGCCCCACTCCCTGTCGGTGGACGTGTTCATGCCGAAGTGGATAAACACGTTGAACGGCTTTTTACAATACCTGAGTTGATTTTCACTCGGTACGACCGAAATATATCTTTCGACCTCGCTGTCCGAAAGAGGGAAACCGTTATTATCGGTCAAATAATTTTTGTTAAAATTTGGAGAAAACATATTATCACGCTCCGAAATTAGATTTTAGACTTCTGCTCACTGCGTTCGCAAATGCAAAACATTAATCCCCATTTAGCTGTAAAACTGCTTTGCAAGTCCGCCTTCCGATGTTTCTCTGTAAACGACTTTCAAGTCTTTACCCGTTTCGTACATGGTATCGACTACCATATCAAAACTTATCTTTCTTGAATCAGCCAAGAAATCGGCAAGGTTTACTGCGTTTAACGCTCTCATTGCCGCAACAGCGTTTCTCTCGATACACGGTATCTGTACCAAGCCTTTGACGGGGTCGCAAGTCAGACCCAAGTGATGCTCTATAGACATTTCCGCTGCGTATTCTATCTGGTCGAGATCAAGCTCGTACAGTTCGCCTATTGCCGCAGCAGCCATTGCACAGGCTGTGCCGACCTCGGCTTGACAGCCGCATTCCGCACCGCTTATAGATGCATTCGTCTTTATGAGGTTTCCTATTATACCGCCTGTTGCAAGTGCGTGTATTATCTGTTCATCTGAAAAACCACGTTTCTTTTGTGCAAACTTAAGCACCGCCGGAACGACTCCGCTCGCACCGCAAGTCGGGGCTGTGACGATAGTTCCGCCCGACGCATTCTGTTCGCTTACCGCATATGCATAGGCACAGACAAGTCGGTTGACTTTGGTTTCTTCGCTCTCGTCAATATGACGCTGTCTGAAAAGATAACGTGCTTTTCTCTGTGTACCTATTCCACCGTGGAGGATTCCTTCCGCTTCGAGTCCCTCTTTTATCGCATTCTGCATTGTTGCCCATACCTGTTCGAGGTATGCCCAGATATCCGGACCCTCGCACTGTTCGACATATTCCCAGATACGCATTTCTCTTTCACGGCAATAGTGTGAGATATCGGTGAACTTATTCAAGTCATATATTTCGGCACTTTCGTGTTCCTTTTCGCCCTGCATAAGGATCTCTCCGCCGCCGATACTGTAAAAGCGTTTTGTGTACTCCTCACCGTTTTTGTAAGCGGTGATATCCAGTGTATTGGGGTGTTCGTTTTTGCCGACCTCGGTTTCTGTATCGAGGATAATTTCACATTCACGACCCTCGAAAGCCTCTTTCAATACGGCATCTGTCATATGACCTCTGCCGGTTTTCGCAAGAGAGCCGTAAAGGACGACTTTATATTTATCCGCATCGGGGTACATTGAGATAAATCTGTGGGCAGCCTTATCGGGACCCATGGTGTGAGATGATGACGGACCTCTGCCGATTCTGTATAAGTATTTGAGTGACTGCATAGTTTTTTCCTCCGTTAAAAGCCAAAAATAAGCTATTATGATTATAGCAGAAAGTGAGGAAGAACGCAAGAGGGAGCTGCTCACTGCGTGAGCAAATGCAAAGGG
>CAYWDD010000237.1:0-2591 GCA_964456935.1 uncultured Faecalibacterium sp.
AACCGCCGGGGCTGTTGATATAAAAACTGATATCCTTTTCGGAATCCTGACTTTCAAGGTACAAAAGCTGTGCTACAACGAGTGAGGCTGTCGCATCGTTTACCTCGTCAGAGAGGACTATTATTCTGTCGTTAAGTAAGCGTGAGAAAATGTCATACTGTCTTTCTCCTCTGTTTGTCTGTTCAACTACATACGGTACTAAGCTCATAATTATTCTGCCTTTCTGCTCACATTATTTTTAGGTACGCATCGGTGAGCGGCAACACGCACTTTTCTTCTCTATTTTTATTTCGAGCAGTGACTTAATGTACTCACACACCTAAGCGTACCGCTCTAAAGTATAATTTTGATAGCGCAGGACGCCGAAACGCACCACGCTATCAAATTATAGTCATTTTTTAAGAAAGCTAATCAATTATTCAGCTGCCTCTTCTTTTGCGGCATCAGCCTTGGGAGCTGCTTTCTTTTTTCTTGATGTTGTTACCTTTGCGTTTTCACGAACGAACTTAACTGCCTTATCAACAGCTATATCGCCCTTGATAGCGTCGGCAGGAATAGCTGCCTTAACGTCGTCAAGCTCCATGTTGTACTGCTTTGCGTACTTGTCATAAAGCTCATTGAGATCATCTTCGGTAGCCTCGAGGTTTTCAAGCTGCGCAATCTTTTCGAGTGCAAGACGGATCTTAACCGACTTCTCGGCATTTTCTCTTGCCTGCTCACGATATGCGTCAACTGTCATACCCATATACTGAAGATATGTTTCAAAGTTCAAGCCCTGCATTGAAAGTCTGTAGTCGATATCTCTTATCTCGCTGTCAAGCTCCTGCTCAACCATAACTGCGGGGATCTCTGCCTTTAAGTTCTCGGCAAGCTTATCGAAAAGCTGTCTTTGAATTTCCGACTCGTTCTCATTTGTCTTAGCGTCCTTGATCTGCTTTGCAAGATCCTTCTTAAGTGCATCGACTGTGTCAAATTCGGAAACTTCCTGTGCAAAGTCGTCGTCAACTTCGGGGAGCTGCTTTACTTTGATCTCGTGAAGTTTGATTTTGAATACGGCATCTTTACCTGCAAGCTCGGGTGTGTATTCATCGGGGAACTTAACGTTGATGTCAAATTCTTCATTCATCTCATGACCGATTATCTGCTCTTCAAAGCCGGGGATAAACTGACCTGCACCTATAGTGAGATCATATTCTTCTGCTTTTCCGCCGGGGAAAGCCTCATCGTCAACAAAACCTTCAAAGTCGATTGTTACGATATCGCCGTCCTCAACGTTTCTGTCTGTAACAGCCTCGATTCTTGAATTTCTTTCACGAAGTTCGTTGATCTTAGCATCAATTTCTTCATCGGTTGCCTCAACCTTTTTCTGAGTTGCCTTAAGAAGTTTGTACTCCTCTATCTCAACTTCGGGTTTAACCGTAACTGTGAGAACAAGCTCAACGCCTTCCTCAATGCTCATCTTCTTAACATCGACATTGTTTGTTGCGATGAAATCAAGACCCGATTCTTTTATAGCATCTTCTGCCGCATCGGGATAGCAGATGTCAAGAGCGTCCTCATAGAAGAAACCTTCACCGTACATCTTTTCGATGATGCTTCTGGGAACTTTGCCCTTACGGAATCCAGGAACAGCTATCTTCTTCTTGTTCTTTGCATATGCCTTGTTAACGGCAGCGGCAAATACTTCTTTGTCGATAGCTATTTCAAGCTCGTATACGTTTGTTTCTTTTTGGTTAGTAGATTTTAAACTCATTTCTTTAAAACTCCTTAGTCCCATTTTTATCCGATATATTATATCAGCATTATTACAAAAAATCTATAGTTTTTCAAAAATTTAATCTAATTCAATAAGTTTTGGACAAAATTTAAGAAAATCAGCCGAAATTACATCAAATTTTATGCCTTGACACTCTCCGATGAACGCATTTCTCAAAGATGCACTGTGAAGATGACCGTAATAGCAACGTTTTATATTTTCTTCTTTCAAAACATCGACTATCTCGTTACAAACTATCGAAGTCGTCAAAGGCGGATAGTGAAGAAAGACGATCGGTTCTGCACCGGTCATTTTTGCCTGTTCTATCGAACGTCTGACTCTCCCTGCCTCACGAAGAAGTATCTTGTTGTCGGGATCGTTCTCGGCATCAAAGAACCACCCCCTACTTCCGCACACGGCAAATGAACCGACCTTGACCGCACTGTTGTGAAGTATCTTTATGCTGTTAAGCTCATTTTCTTCAAGCCACGAATCCATTTTTTTCATCGTCTGCCACCAATAGTCGTGATTGCCTTTGAATATGAGCTTTTGCCCCGGAAGTGAATCTAAGAACTTAAAGTCCTCCAATGCGTCCTCAAGTTTCATTGCCCACGAGATGTCACCTGCTATGACAACGGTGTCATCATCATTTATAAGCTTTCGCCAATTATTTTCCAATCTCGTAATGTAATCCTGCCAACCTCCGAAGATGTCCATCGGCTTATCTGTTCCGAGTGACAGAGGGGTATCCGCTATTGCAAAACGCGCCAAAAACTCCCCACATATACCGAACAATTTACATAAGGCATTTGCCATATCTTCCTGTTCACCGCAA
>CAYWDD010000238.1:0-2561 GCA_964456935.1 uncultured Faecalibacterium sp.
TGGCAACCACGAAAAACTCATAGCCGAAAAAGGTGTTTATTACCAGCTTTATACGGGCGCATTTGAACTTGAATAAAAAGAAATCGACAGCTCTTGTTCTACGGAACAAGAGCTGTCATTGTTATGCTTATGTTTATGCCTGAATTTATGCTCTGAATTTTGAGAGGAAAGATCTCAGTCTTTCCGTTTCGGGTGAGTTTATCACTTTTTCAGCCTTACCTTGTTCTACTATGACTCCACCGTCCATGAAAACAACGTAGTCGGAAACTTCTCTTGCGAATATCATTTCGTGCGTGACGATAACCATTGTCATGTTGTCCTCGGCAAGAGAACGTATGACCTTTAATATTTCGCCTGTAAGCTCAGGGTCAAGTGCACTTGTCGGTTCATCGAAGAAAAGCACATCGGGGTGCATTGCCAAGGCTCTTGCTATCGAAACTCTCTGTTGCTGACCGCCCGAAAGCTGACACGGATAAGCATCGGCTTTGTCACTAAGTCCCATTTTTTCAAGCAAAGCCATGCCTTCTTTTTCGGCATCTGCCTTGTTCATTCCGAGAACTTGAATAGGTGCTTCGGTGACGTTCCTTAAAATCGACATATGCGGAAAGAGATTGAAATTCTGGAATACCAAGCCGAATTTTTTCTTTATCTCTTTGAGTGTTGCCTTGTCGGAATACGTTCCGTCTTGTATCATTACGCTGTCCTCGTAGGAAATGATGCCCTTGTCGGCTTTTTCAAGCATTGTCGCACAGCGAAGAAGTGTGCTTTTGCCGCTTCCGGACGGACCGATTATCGACACGACTTGACCTTTTTCGACAGTAAGACTTATGTCTTTTAAAACTTCCAAATTGCCGAAACTTTTTGAAAGATTGTTTATTTCAAGTATTTTCATCTTCTTCACCTCATGACTTGTAGTAGTCGAACTTCTTTTCTATTCGTTCCATCGCAAATGCAACGACATAGTTGAAAATGTAATAGAACAATGCCGCCACAGCGTAAGGTATCATTGATGACTTAGCCGAGGCTATACGTTGAGCTATTGTGAACATTTCCGTAACGGAGATAGCAAATGCCAAAGATGTGTCTTTTACGAGGGTTATTGCCTCATTTGTGATTGACGGAAGTACACGCTTTATTACCTGCGGAAGTATAATTCTCATGAACGTTTGCGACTTGGTAAAGCCGAGGATTTGAGCCGCCTCATACTGACCTTTTTCCATGGAGTCTATACCGCCTCTGTATATTTCGGCAAAGTAAGCGGCATAGTTTACAACGAAAGCTATTATTGTTGCCGGAAAACGGTATTCGGAGGTTATCTGCATTCCGAAGATAAGGTACGGACCGAAGTAAACGACTAAAAGCTGCAACATAAGCGGTGTACCTCTCATTATTGATATGTACACCTTGGTTATTCCTCTGATTATCGGGTTCTTGCTCATTCTTCCGAAAGAAACAAGAAGTCCGAGAGGGAGAGAAAATAAAAGCGTAAGGACGAAAATTTCGACAGTCGTCACCATTCCCGAACCGAGCTGTTTAAAAATTTCGGGCATCTGCTGTGCCGTGATAACTAAAAAGTTCATTGGTATTCCCCTTATTTAAAACGGATCAGGACTGTCGCACCGACCTGCGGTACGATAGTCCTTTGATCTGATTTTGCGTCTTATTATTTTGTGATGATTGCCTGTTCAAGACCCCAAGTTTTTGCTATTGATTCGAATGTTCCGTCAGCGACCATTTCATCGAGTGTCTTTTGAACCTGATCACGAAGTTCCGTGTTGCCGAGCTTAAAGCCTACACCGTATTCTTCAGCTGCAATCTTTTCTTCAAGGATTATGTACTTGTCAGCACCTCTTGCCTGTATCTTGTACTGTGCAACACCGACGTCCATTGCGATAGCATCTGCCGCACCTGCGTCAAGATTTGTAAATGCAAGGTCGTATTCGCTTACGAGGTCGAGAGATTTGAGTGAAGATAAGAGAGCTTTCATATCTTCATTTTCTTCGTCCTTAAGAGCTTTCTCGGCTGATGATTCCTGCTGAGCTATAACTGTCTTTCCGGCAAGGTCGGCAAAAGTTTTAATTCCGCTGTCAGCTTTAACAACTACTACTTGGCTGTTGTCAACATACGGGTCTGACCATAAGTAGTCGTTCTCTCTGCCGTTCATTGTAAAGCCGTTCCAGATACAGTCGATCGTACCGGCATTAAGTTCATTGTCTTTAGCTGCCCATTCGATAGGCTGTGCTTTAAATTCCCAATCGTTTCTCTTAGCTACTTCCTTAGCAAGGTCGATGTCGAAACCGACGATCTCGCCGTTGTCGTCCTGATAACCGTAAGGAGCGAATGTTGCGTCAAGTCCGACTGTGAAAGTTTTTTTGCCGCTGTCGTCCGTACCACCGGAGCAAGCTGTGAAAACGAAAACTAATGAGAAGAGTGTGATTGCGGCTAATACCGCAGCGATAATTTTTTTGTTCATGATTTTTTACCTCCGTTTGTTTACTGTGATAGCATGATAACACATTACTACGCTAAAGTCAATAGTTTTTTGAAAGTTTTTTGAAAAA
>CAYWDD010000239.1:0-2558 GCA_964456935.1 uncultured Faecalibacterium sp.
ATACTTTTTCATGTTTTGTTCCTCCAAATAATTATAATTTTGTTTTGCAATTTTTACATTGACCATAAAATATTACTTTACAGTCGTCGATGCTGCCGTCAAAGTTTTCTCTTGCAAGTTTGATCAATTCTTCGCCGACTTCGATGTTGATATCAAACACCTTTCCGCACTCGGTACATATAACGTGTCTGTGATTTGTCATTTGACCGTCATAATGAACCGCATCGGGTGCATTCACCGTCTTTATTATACCCTCATTGTGAAGAAGATATAAGTTTCGGTAAACTGTCGCAAGGCTGATATTCGGCATTTTTTCTTTCAGCGAGAAGTAAATTTCTTCCGCTGTCGGATGATCGTATCTTGAACGCAAGTTTTCAAGTACAGCATCTCTTTGTTTGCTTTTTCTTGAAGTAGTCATAGTCGCTGCTCCAATCTTTTTCTTAACGATAACGATAATCATTATCGTTATCTGTTGTCTGTATTGTACCCTAAGTTAAAACGTTTGTCAATAGTTTTCGTGAAATTTTTTGGGATTTTTTTCAAATCTTTTGAATGTTTCCATTTATACAATTTGTTTTTTGTACACCGAGGTTGTATTCTTCCGTAAAAGGTTTTCGACAATTATTTGTAACTTCTCGTTTAATTTTTCTTAATATTATCACCATAGTCTTTAATTGACAAACATAGTTTAAACAATATAGAATCATTATGATCATGAAATATTTCGGACGTAATGTTCCCTAATATTCGGTATTAAGAAAAGGAGGAGTTAAGATGATAGAAATCAATAAAAAAGAACTCTTAAGCACAAAAGAACTTCTTGAAGGCGTCGAAAAAATGAATTCGTTCGGTGTAAGATACACAGGAAGTGCAGCTCACAAAAAATTCATTGAGTACCTCAAAGACGAGATACATTCAATGGGTATAGAAACTCAATCCGACCTTAAAACTTTCAAGCGTTGGGAGAAAAAGTCGGTTTCGCTGACGATTCATTCTGCAAGCGGTGACGAGGATATACCGGTTTCCTCGGCGTACCCGTATTCAGGTGAAACACCGCCTCAGGGTGTAAGAGGAAAGCTTGTTGCAGTTCACGAAAAGCACGTCGGATTTATCCCCAAGGCTATGGACAACATCTGCGTTGTCAAAGTCAGCAACCTCAGTGTACCGACAATAATAGTCGAGGACAGAAGAAACGCTAAACCGGAGGGTCTTGACCTTCCCAGAATGTACGGCGGTCCTGTACTGACAACATTCGCAAACTTTCCCCTGCTGAAAGTCGCAAAGCTTTCGGGTGCAAAGGCGGTTATCTGCATTTGGAACGGAATTTCCGATGAATGTACCGAGGGTCAGTATCTCCCGTTCATTCTCGATTATCAGGGAATGCCTGCGATTTGGGTCAACCCGACTCAGGGCAAGAAAGTCATGCAAGCCGTAGAAAACGGAAACGATGCAACAGTCGTACTTGATGCGGAAGTTGAGGAGTACTGTCAGACGGAAACATTTTATTCGATAATCGAGGGCGAAAACAACAAAGAGGCAATAATCGTCAACACGCACACAGACGGTGTAAACTGTGTTGAGGAAAACGGCCCTATCGCTTTGCTTTCGATGATGAAGTACTTCAAGGCTCACAAGCCTAAGAGATCTATAATATTCGTATTCATGACAGGTCACTTCAGACTCCCTGCCCTTAAAGCACCGGGAGCTATACAGGTAACATCAAGATGGCTCAAAGACCACCCCGAGCTTTGGGACGGACAGCTTGACCACATAAAAGCAGTAGCCGGTCTTACGATAGAACACTTCGGTTGTAAGGAATTTACGGACAACGAGGGTCACAACGCTTATCTTGAAACAAACCCGATAGATATAGAGATGTGTTACACAGGCAATCAAAAGCTTGACGAGATATACTATCAGGCTCTTGAGGGCAGAGATAAAGTCAGAACGGTTTCATACCGTGGCTGTAACGTTCTTCACTTCGGTGAGGGTCAGCCGCTGTTCAATGTCGGTATTCCCACAATTTCACTTGTACCGGGACCGAGTTATCTTTGCGTTGTTGATGAAGAAAACCACTGCATGGACAAGTTTGACGTTGAGCTTATGGAGGCTCAGGTTGAAACGTTCACAAAGGCGGCAATTATAATCAACGACACACCGACAAACGAACTCGGTGTAAGTGACGGTTACACGTTCGGTATAACCAAGAAGTTTGAAGCACCTCATATAAATGCGATTAAGGCTAAGATTGAGGCTATGATGTGATAAGACAAATTTAGATAACACAACGCCGAGCGGCTGACCGCTCGGCGTTGATTATTTTTCGGCTTATTTCGTCTTAATATTCTTCACACTCGACCAGCTTGAATAAAGTTTTACACTCTTTCCGTTGACCTTAACTGTCTTATATGTTCGTACACGGACGTAGTATTTCTTTCCGGATTTAAGATTCTTTACGGTTGTTGAAGTTGTGCTGTTCTTCTTAATTGTAACCGTCTTAGCATTCTTCATCTTAGATGAAGTCGAATACTGAATCTCATAACCCGAAGTCTGTGTTG
>CAYWDD010000240.1:0-2554 GCA_964456935.1 uncultured Faecalibacterium sp.
CCGTCGATCTTCTTGTCAACTGAGGGCTTGTCAGCCTTGATGACGATTTCTTCGTCTGTTGTTGTGAGCATGAGAGCTGAAACAGGTTTCTTTGAACCGTTGTCCTGAACAACATAGTAACCTTCTTCAAGGTCGCTGATAACGTAGTTGCCTTCGCCGTTTAAAGCACCTGTCTTCTTTGTTACGCCGCTGATTGTGCCGCTTTCGATAGCATTAATAACTTCCGATGCGAATGTCATACGTTCATCATCTGAAAGAGCACGGATAGCTTCTGCTACCTTGTAGTCAAAGCTGATGTCATCTTTGCTGAGGCTGAAACGTGTAGCCATGAAGTCCTTAGCTCCGTCGGGTACTGAATAGACGATCTTGTCGCCTGTTCTTGTTGCATTGAGAACCTTATAAGCTGTAAAGGTTCTGTCTTCGAGTGAAGTTACTTTGTCGTTGGGCTTAATTGTGATGTTGCCTGCAAATGCCGGAACAGCAAGAGCGAGAACAAGTACTAAAGCCGTTAAAACTGATAATACTTTCTTCATTAGTTTACTTTCCTTTCTGTTCGTAAGTTTTTTTGTTTGTTTTCAAGATCAGAGATCGCCGAAAATCTCTTTCCTTGATTTTTTACCTTTATACATAAGCGCTAAAGCTGTGAATATCATCACCGCTCCGGCTATGGTATACATATAAGTTCCATGTCCGCCTGTTGCCGGAATAACTATTCCCGCAGCAGTATTGGTTGCCATAAGAACAATATTTTCCGTCATTTCAAATTCACATATATTGCCGTTGGGTGTTATCGGCATAGTGCTTTTGTAAGTGACGGTATAGTCTTTGTTCGGAGATTCCGAAACAGTGACTACAGCACCGTATGGCACTTTTATAACAGTACTTTCACCGTTTTTGAGCGTTACGGTCTGTTTTATCGGATCTCCTCCGTCAAGAGTATAAGTGACGGTAAAGTCAAAGCTTTCATCGGTTTGCGTACCGACAACGTATTTTTCAATTGTCAGTTCTTTTCCCGACTTCATGTTTTTGACTTTAAGTATCAGTCCGTTTTCGTCATCGACAGATACCATCGGGTTCTCACCGACAACGGAAACGTTTCCGAATTTATCGACATTTATCGTGATAGGTTCTTGTAAGCCGTCATATCCGTAAGGTGCTGTTGTTTCCGTCAACGTGTATGTACCGGGGTACATTCCGCTGAGGTTTAAGACGCCGTCCGTGCCGACTTCGAGTTCTGTCGTGGTTGCGGTCGCCTGTTTCTCGTTGACGGGAACAAGTTTCCACTTTTGAGCGTTAGAACCGTTATCCTCATAAAGATGTATGGTCTGATTTTCGGCAACAGTTGCACCGTTAAGGTCAAGCACCGCCTCACTCTTATTAAGTACCGCAAGTCTCGGCTTGATTTTCAGTGAACCGTCACTGTTGAGGATTATATACCACTTTTGAATATCACTTGATGTAGGCACATTGTCGTTTGTCCAGTGGAGAGTCTTTGTCGCATTGGTAAGCTTGCCGTTTTCATGGTCAAGCCACCTGCCTGTAGCGACATTTCTGAAACTGCAAGAGCCGTCCGGCTGAATATATATCTTGTACTTTTGATAATCACTGCCGGTCTTTTTCTGTAGCTGTGTGTAATAATGTGTCGTGTCGCTAGTGCTTGCCGCCGCAACATAATCATCATTCATGTTCAAGGCTATGTAGTACTCCTGATCTGTATCAAACAGCTGTGTCGTTTCGGTCGGAACCGTGTAAGAGCCGTCCGAATTTTTAATGAAGTTGACCGAGTTACCTTTTGAGTCTGTAAGTCCGAATACCGCACCTTGTAAAGGTGTACCCGAAACGTCAAGCTTTTGAAGTGTTAAGCCGACCTTTTCAATCGTATTGGTAAAGGTGACTCGGTTGACGACATCTTTGATGATTGTACCCGATGCCTCATCTCCCGAATGGACAACACCGTTTATCTTACTTGATACGGTGTAGCCGCCCGAATCCGTTTCTTGAATAGAATACCGTGTACCGAAAGGCAGATAGTCGATTATGATATACTCACCGTTTTTGAGAGTAAAGCTGATGCCGTCATGGATAATAAGGTCATGCGTCAGCTCGTTGCCCTCGGCATCATATTTTTTGTATGCGTAGTCGTCTTTTATCTCGTTTCCCGATGAATCGAAGAAACGTATATCAAAGGCAAATTCCTTTGTCGGGTCGTCCTCACCGACAACCTCTTTTTCGATACGAAGGCTTGTTGCCTTTTGTTCAATGTTGACGCCCGAAACAGAGGGAAGTGTGAAGTTCATAAAGCAAGTTGAACCCGATGCACCACGCTCTGTATAGAATATCGTAAGCGTATGGAAGTGTGACTGGCCATCGCCTTTTTCGTGTCCAATGTAGTCCCAAAGATTAACATACTCACCGACCGATGAGTGAACACCGCCGATATCGCAAACAAGCGTTTGATCGAGGAAAACCCACATATCGTCGTCACCGTAGAACAGGTACTCGAGAGGACCTGTATAGTCGGAAGTCAAGGTGAACGTAACCGCCATCTGCATTC
>CAYWDD010000241.1:0-2544 GCA_964456935.1 uncultured Faecalibacterium sp.
GACTCTTTGTGACTTGTTCTGCACCGACATCGAAAACGAACTCGGCAAAAAAACGACGCCTCGTTTCAGCCCCGGATACGGTGATCTTCCGCTTTCGGTACAAAAGGATATTTTCCTTTCGCTGGGTTGCGAAAAGAGGATAGGCTTAACGCTAAACGACAGCTTACTTATGTCACCGTCAAAGTCGGTGACGGCTTTTGTCGGGATTTCGGACAGTGTTGAAACCGAAATTGAAAACAAGTGCTTATTATGTGACAAAAAGGACTGCACGTTCAGGAGCGATAAATTATGAATTTCAGAGAATTTTTAAAAAATAACATAGTCTGTCTTGACGGAGGAATGGGAACACTTCTTCAGGAAAGAGGACTTAAACCGGGGGAATATCCCGAACGGTGGAACATAACTCACCCCGAAATTATCACCGAAATACACAAGGCATACTTCGATTCGGGAAGTAACGTCGTTTGTACCGACACATTCGGAGCAAACGGACTTAAATTTTCCGACAGTGAGCTTGAAGAAATAATCAAGTCAGCCGTCGCAAACGCAAAGCTTGCAAGAGAACAGAGCGTATCGAACGAAGAAAAGTTTATCGCTTTGGACATAGGTCCGTCGGGAAAACTGTTGAAACCCTTGGGAGATCTTGACTTTGAAGATGCGGTCAAGCTGTTTTCAAAGACAGTCAAGCTCGGTGTAAAATACGGTGTTGACCTTATAATAATAGAAACCATGAACGACAGCTACGAAACCAAAGCCGCCGTTCTTGCCGCTAAGGAGAACAGCGACTTGCCAATACTTGTGTCCAATGCGTACTCCGAGGACGGCAAACTTATGACAGGTGCATCTCCCGATGCGATGACCGTAATGCTCGAAGGCTTGGGAGTCGATGCTCTGGGTGCAAACTGTTCACTTGGACCTAAGCAGTTAAAACCGATAATAGAAACCCTGCTTAAGTATGCATCTGTTCCCGTTATATTAAAGCCAAATGCCGGACTTCCGAAGTCCGTGAACTCTAAGACAGTCTTTGACGTTACAGCCGATGAGTTTGCACTCGAAACAGCCGAACTTGTCAAAAAAGGAGTCAGAGTAGTAGGCGGTTGCTGCGGAACGACACCTGACTACATAAAAGCATTAAAGAAACTGATATCGGATCTTTCGCCTGTACCTGTAGAAAAGAAAAACTTGACAGCAGTATCGTCTTATACGCACAGCGTCATATTCGGTGACGACCCGATACTTATAGGTGAAAGAATAAATCCGACAGGTAAAAAGCGATTCAAACAGGCTTTAACGGAAAACGACACCGATTATATCTTGTCGGAGGCTATAGGTCAGCAGGAAAAGGGTGTACATATTCTCGACGTCAACGTTGGAATACCCGACATAGACGAAAAAGCCGTTCTTGTAAATGCGGTGTGCGAGATACAAGCTGTGACCGATCTTCCGTTGCAGATAGATACTTCGGATATCTCGGCCATGGAGGCGGCTCTCAGACGTTACAACGGAAAAGCAATGATAAATTCCGTCAACGGCAAGCAGGAAAGCATGAACGCAGTCTTTCCGCTTGTCCAAAAATACGGAGGAACGCTCGTAGCTTTGACTTTAGATGAAAACGGAATACCCGATACCGCAGACGGCAGATTCAAGATAGCCGAAAAGATACTTAAAACCGCAGAAAAATACGGAATCGACAAAAAAGATATAGTTTTCGACACCTTAGCTATGACAGTCAGTGCCGACAATAAAGCGGCATTGACAACGCTTGAATCGCTCAAAAGAATAAAAACCGAACTTCACTGCCACACTTCTCTCGGAGTGTCAAACGTTTCATTCGGCTTGCCGAACAGAGGCGAAGTAAACAGCGTTTTTTTCTCGATGGCTTTGGTAAACGGACTTTCTGCTGCAATAATGAATCCCTATTCATCTCGGATGATGAAAACCTATTACTCATACCGTGTGCTTGAAGGACTCGATGAAAACTGTGAGGACTATATAAATTCAGCAGAGGTGTTCACCGAAGGCAAAACCGAGAGTACAAAGAGCGAAAACGTGTCAAACGAAAATCTTCACTTTGCAATAGTCAAAGGCTTTAAGGATAAGGCGGCACAAATAACCGAAAAACTGCTTGAAAGCAAAGAACCGCTCGATATAGTCAACGGTGAGATAATACCGGCTTTAAATACGGTAGGTGAGGGATTCGAGAAAAAGACCTTATATCTTCCGCAGCTTTTAATGAGTGCAGAGGCAGCTAAAAGCTCGTTTGCCGTCATAAAATCGACTATGTCCGACAGCAAATCCGTAGAAGATAAGCCTGTTTTCGTCATAGCCACAGTCAAGGGCGATATACACGACATAGGAAAGAACATTGTTAAGCTTCTTCTTGAAAACTACGGATTTTCGGTCGTTGATCTCGGAAAAGACGTGCTGCCGGAAACAGTAGTCGAAACAGTCGTTAAGCTCAAAGCACCGCTTGTTGGCTTAAGCGCCCTAATGACCACGACAGTACCGGCTATGGAAGAAACCATAAAGCAGCTTAAAGAAAAA
>CAYWDD010000242.1:0-2467 GCA_964456935.1 uncultured Faecalibacterium sp.
ACATATATACCAGTTTCTTCAAAGTATGCTTTTCGTGCTTCTGCAACCTCAATCACAGCGGAAGCCTGTCCTCTGCCTATACCCTTTTGCTCTCTTGTAATACAAATAGAACCTCCGCCTATACCGACTTTTATGAAGTCTGCACCTGCCTCGGCTAAAAACATAAAGCCGTCCCTGTCAACGACATTACCTGCACCGACTTTGACGGTATCACCGTATTTCTCTCTGATAAAGTCGATAGTCTGTTTCTGCCAGTGGGTGTAACCCTCAGATGAGTCAATACAAAGTATGTCTGCGCCTGCCTCTACAAGTGCGGGAACACGCTCTGCATAATCTCTCGTGTTGATACCTGCACCGACGACATATCTCTTAGCGGCATCGAGATTCTCATTGGGATTCTCTTTATGCTGTGAATAGTCTTTTCTGAATACGAGGTAAACAAGTCTTTGATTCTCGTCAATAAGAGGAAGAGAATTAAGCTTGTGATCCCATATGATATCATTTGCCTCTTTAAGGGTAGTTGTATGCGGTGCGGTAACGAGCTTTTCAAACGGTGTCATGAATGAAGAAACTTTTTCGTCTGTTGACATTCTGCTGACACGGTAATCTCTTCCCGTAACGATACCGAGGAGCTTACCGTTGCTTGTTCCGTCATCGGTTACAGCTACGGTTGAGTGACCTGTTTTTTCAACTATTTCAAGCACGTCGGCAAGTGTTGCGTCAGGTTTAAGGTTTGAATCACTGACAACAAATCCTGCTTTATAGCTCTTGACTTTTGCGACCATTGCCGCCTCGCTCTCTATAGACTGAGAGCCGTATATGAATGACACACCGCCCTCTTTTGCAAGTGCGACAGCCATTGTGTCATCGGAAACCGACTGCATAATAGCCGAAACCATAGGTATATTAAGGCTGAGAGCAGGCTCTTCACCTTTCTTGAATTTAACGAGCGGTGTCTTTAAACTGACATTGTCGGGAATACAGTCGGGACCTGTATATCCCGGAATTAAAAGGTACTCGCTGAATGTTCTTGACGGTTCATCATAATAAAATGCCATATGTCAATCCTCCAAGTTTTGATATACTTTATCTATTTTATAAGTTTTACCTTAAAAAATCAATCGGCATAATTAGAGAAAATTGTCGATATTTATGTCTTATCGTTGGTTAAATCGCCGTTTCCGCTGATTGAAATAACTTCACCGAGGTAGGTCGATTCGGGTTTTATCATGCATTTGACAAAGTCTTTATCCCTTGCAAGAATTTCTCTGACTTCACGCTGTATTTGACCTACATACTGACGTTGATCCGATGTGACACCGTATGCCTCAAGTCCGAGCTTATCGGCAATATACAACGCTCGGTACAGATGATACCCCTGCGTAACTATTATTATCTTCTCGGCTGCAAATATTTCCTTTGCTCTGTACATTGAGTCGTAGGTCGAGAATCCTGCGTGATCCATAAAAACATCACTGCTCTCGACTCCCCTGTCGGTTGCGAATTTTTTCATGACGTTCACTTCGTCATAGTTTTCTCTGCCGTGGTCGCCCGACATCAAAAGTTTCGGTGCTGCCCCTCTTCGGTAAAGCTCTATGCCCCTTGACAGTCTATCACTTAACATATGGCTCGGTTCATCACCGTGAACACCGCAGCCGAGTACCAAAATGCAGTCAATGTCATCAAGTTTTGCGGCTTCTTCCGGTGTAAGCACTCTGTCTGCGGCACTGTGTTTAACATAGCCGTTGACACCGAATACGGCACTTGCACCCAACACGCATACGACAAAAAGGCAAATGACGGTCAAACGCAATTTTTGTTTCTTTGTTCTTTTGATTTTCTCTTTCATTTTACATTTTCCTCCCCTGCTCGCAAAGGAGCATTAATTTCAATTACATTCTACACCAAGAGTACCGATTTGTAAAGCTTTCACACCGCCGCACATGGAAAATTTAAGGCTATTTTGTCGCCTGTTAGTGTATTTCAACCAAAAGTTTTCATTAACAGCTCAAATTTCTTATTCATTGTTCGTATTGATTTATCTAAGAAAAATAAGTATACTATACAGTATAGCAAAGAATTATAATTTAGAAAAAGGAGTTTTACCTATGAAAAAAGTTATTTGCAAAGTCGAATACGATACCGAAAACGCAGAGCTTGTAAAGAAGGTAACAAGCGGCAACTTCGGTGACAGCGACGGATACGAAGAAAGCCTCTACAAGACGGCAAAGGGAACATTCTTCCTCTATGTCAACGGCGGTGCTGATTCGAAGTATCCCACAGAGGACATCAAGCGTATGTCGAAAGACAAGGCAGCGGCTTGGATTGAGAATAACTGATAGAAAAAGCGTTTTGAGGCTGTGACAAATCATCGGATTTGTCACAGCCTCGTGTTTTTGGTAGTTGGAGTTGGAACTCGGAACCGGGTGGGGTGCCGGGGCGAAGGGGCGGCAGGCTCGGATTTGCG
>CAYWDD010000243.1:0-2464 GCA_964456935.1 uncultured Faecalibacterium sp.
GCACCAAGACGCATAAGCTCGTTAATGACGTTTCCGACTGTCTTTTCGTTGCCGGGAATGGGATTAGCGGAAATGATAACGTAGTCGTTCGGGGTAATCGAAACCTTACGGTGATCCGAAAATGCCATTCTTGTCAAAGCCGACATCGGTTCGCCCTGACTTCCCGTAGTAATAAGCACAAGCTGTTCGGGTGAATATCTGTTTATCATGTCGATGCTTATAAGAATGTTTTCGGGTACTTTCAAATATCCCAGCTGTGCGCCGATGGTTACTACGTTTTCAAGACTTCTTCCCGAAAGAGCGACTTTTCTTCCGAGGCTTTCGGCAACATCGATAATCTGCTGAACTCTGTGGATATTTGATGCAAACGTAGCTACTATAATTCTTCTTTGTCCTGCTCTTCTGAACAGTCTTTCAAACGATTCGCCCACTATCTTTTCGCTTTCCGTAAAGCCGGGTCTTTCGGCATTTGTAGAATCAGAAAGTAAAGCCAATACACCCTCACTGCCCAGCTCGGCAAATCTTGCAATATCTATCATGCCGCCGTCTATCGGGGTGCAGTCGATTTTGAAGTCACCCGTTTGTACAATAACACCTGCGGGTGATTTAATTGCAAGACCCACTGCATCGGGAATCGAGTGATTGACGTGTATAAACTCGACGTTGAACTTTCCGAGAGCTATCTCATCGCCCGGTTCGACCGTCTTTAATATGACGTTTCCGAGCATATTGTGTTCTTTAAGCTTGCCCTCGATAAGTCCTATCGTAAGTCTTGTTCCGAAAACAGGTGTGTTTACCGTTTTTAACAGATATGCAAGACCGCCTATATGGTCCTCATGTCCGTGAGTTATAACGACACCTCTTATCTTTTCGGCATTCTTTTCGATATAGGTAAAGTCGGGACTTACGATATCTACACCCGGCATATCCTGATCGGGGAACGCAAGACCGCAGTCAACGATAAACATATCGTCACCGTATTCATACAGCGTCATGTTCTTTCCGACTTCGTTTATACCGCCGAGAAATGATATTTTAACTTTTTCGTTATTTATCTTAGTCTTACTGCTCTTCTTTTTGCTCTTTTGTCCTCTTTGAGAAGTCGCAGAGTTATTTCTGTTCTGTGTTTTTTGCTTTGTCTGTTCGTTCTTTGTTCTTGTTTGTTTTGTAGTTTGTTTTTCGTTCTTATTCTTTGTCTGAGTGTTTGTCGATTGTTTTTTCTGACCGCTCTTCTTTGAAGTCTTGGTCTGATTCGATTTCTTATTGTTTCTGTTTGTTTTAGCGGCAGAATTTTTCTTATCCGCTACCTTATTTTCAGCCATTCGTATAATCGATCCTCCTTCTTAAAAATATATGTATTATAAAACGTACTGAATAAATCAACTGTAAAAAAGACAAAATTACACATAATACTTGATTATAATATTTTACTATTTTCCCTCGAATATGTCAATAGATTTAGTCGGATACTTGGCAAGTGAAACAAAATTATTATTACCTTGAATTTGAAATGATAAACTGTCTATTGTGTGCAAGAAAAATTTATGGTACAATAAATAATAAATAAAATTATGTACGTTTAGGTATCAAAAAGCAGAGAGGTAATTTCAATGAAAAAGGTATATATTTACACTGACGGTGCTTGTTCCGGAAATCCCGGACCGGGTGGTTGGGGTGTAATTTTGAAATACAACGGTCACGAAAAGCGGCTTTCGGGCGGTGAAAAAGAAACGACAAACAACCGCATGGAGCTTACCGCTGTAATAGAAGGACTTAAGGCGCTTAAAGAAAAATGTGAAGTTGTGGTGACAACTGATTCTAAATATGTTTCCGACGGAATTTCCAAAGGCTGGGCAAGGTCGTGGAAAGCAAACGGTTGGAAGAAAAAAGACAAAAAGCCTGCCCTGAATCCCGAACTTTGGGACGAACTTTTGACGCTTTTAGACAAGCACGAGGTTTACATCAACTGGGTTCGTGGGCATGACGGACATCCCGAGAACGAAGAATGTGACAAGATGGCTGTCACGGAAAGTTTGAAGGTACAGATGAATCCCGGTGCGAGGGCATAAAAAGAGGACGGTCGCCCGTCCTCTTTAATTATCAGTACATTCCGCCGCCCTGCTGTGCCATAGCCGCCGCTGCAGCCGCATCAGCCGCAGGATCGGGAATATCACTTACAAGACTCTCTGTTGTAAGAACCATAGCCGCAACAGAAGATGCGTTTTCAAGTGCCGATCTTGTTACCTTTGTCGGATCTACAATACCTGCTTGAGCCATATCAACGTATTCTTCCTTTGCAAAGTCGAAACCGTAGCCGAGTTTTCCCGATGCCTCGATATTGTTGATTATAACAGAACCTTCAAGTCCTGCATTCTTAGCTATCTGACGTACCGGCTCTTCAAGTGCCTTGAGAACGATCTTGATACCTGTCTTTTCGTCGGCATCGTCTGTTGTATCAAGAAGT
>CAYWDD010000244.1:0-2449 GCA_964456935.1 uncultured Faecalibacterium sp.
TAATGGTTGTGTGGTGGAATCGTGGTATTGGGATTATGAAAATTTTAATAAACTGTGTCGAATATATACATGATACTATATTTTGAACCATAATGTCAAGCAAAAACAAGATATGCTATACTTTCTTAATAATTGGATTTGGTAAATAATACAAAAGCCGATTTTTGCCTGTTTTATCGCCGATTTTTTCCAATATAATTGACTATTTAGATATTGACAATATTTATTACAAGGTGTAATATAACACAATAAAGGGTACTATCCGATGTTGAAAATTATCGACGTGTGTCGGATATTTTTTAGACAGACGGTTATTTTAAAGTCTTGGAAAACGTTAATAAATTGTTAACATATATGTTGCATACAAAAAATACCGCTTAGTTAAAATTACGATGTTAAAGTATGCGGTTGACAAAAGGAGCAGGAAAATTGACGCAGGAAGAACTCAAAAAGCTAAAGCGTGTAGATTTACTTGAAATGCTTATTGAGCAAAGTAAGGAAAACGAAAGACTTAAGAAAAAGCTGGCACGAGCTGAAAAAGAGCTTGAAAGCCGGCATATTGCCATTGAAAGCTCCGGCTCAATGGCAAGTGCCGCATTGCAACTTAACAATGTTTTTGAGGCTGCCGAAAAAGCGCAAAAGCAGTATATAGAAAATCTCTTGACGATAGATCCTGCCAGAGTCAACGTTAAAAGCGAAGTGCGTAACTATTGCATTGATATGATTAACAGTGCCGAAGAAAAGAAAAGGATAATCGAGAGAGAAACGATAGAAAGATGCGAACAGATAGTCAGAGAGGCGAAAGTGAAAATTTACAGATATTACGTTTCGCTTGACAACAAAAGGTCAAACAAATAACAGTCGCATCGGATAACGGAAAGGCTGATAATGAAAAGAGAAAAGGTCAAGAAAAGACTCGATGCTCCGTCATTGCAGATCCTTGAACAGGAGCTGGAGCGTGAAAAATATAAAAACCGTTTTCTGAAAACTCTGCGTAATACGGTGTTTACACTTATAACGGTTGCGGCTGTGGCTGTTTTGGTCGCAACGATATGGATGCCCGTTTTGCAGATATACGGAAACAGTATGACACCGATGTTAAATGACGGTGAGATAGTCTTGTCGCTAAAAACGTCGGATATATCAAAAGGTGAGGTTATAGCGTTTTACTATAACAATAAGATACTGATAAAGCGTGTTATCGGACTGTCGGGTGACTGGGTAAAGGTCACTGAAACAGGTGATGTCTACGTCAACGATAAACTTCTTGATGAGCCGTATATTTCGGATAAAGCGCTGGGTGACAGTGACATTGAGTACCCATACCAAGTGCCGGAGGGAAAAGTGTTCGTCATGGGCGACCACCGAAGTGTGTCGATAGACTCACGAAACAGTTCGGTCGGCTGTGTATCGGAAGAACAGATAGTCGGCAGGCTTTTATTAAAGCTGTGGCCGCTTAAGGATATAGGAAAAATAGAATAATATTTAACATAGATAAAATTTTGTAAGATTGGGGGTGTTCGGTTTGAACGGTGAGCTTTTCAAAAGAGCTGTCAAGTTTATAAATGAAAACAAACGTCGTAAGACTTGGTTCAGAATAGGCTCTGTTTTAGCAGCTGTTGTTGTCTTTATCACGACATATGCGTTGATATTACCGGCTATAACAATGGAAAACAAAACCGTTTGCGGACTTGAAGAACACACCCATATGTATGACTGCTACGATCATTCCAAGGACACACAAGTAAAAACGCTTGTATGTTCCGATTCGCTGCCGAAAATGCATGAGCATGAAGATTCATGTTTTGATAAAAACGGCAATTTGATTTGCGGATATGCGGACTACATATTGCACGAACACACAGATCTTTGCTATGACGGAGATAAGCTTATATGCACTTTGGAAGAAGTAAAGATCCATGAACATAACAGCGATTGCTATGAAACAAAGTCGGTTCTTTCCTGCGGCTTGGAGGAGGCATCGACAAGTGATGCACAAGATGACACAGACGACAGCGAAAACTCGGATACAAAGCAAAGCACTTCTCATGTGCATACATCGGAATGTTATAAGACAGAAAAAGTTCTTGTTTGCACTAAACAGACAAAGACTCATACTCATGACGAGTCGTGCTATGACGGAGATAAGCTCATTTGCGGTATGCTGGAGGTTTTCGAGCATGAACACACCGAGGCTTGCTTTGAAACCGTAACATCAAGCGGAAAGAGTGTTCTCATTTGCACTAAGCCCGAACATATGCACAATGACGACTGCTACGCAAATAAAGACTCGGACGATGCAAATACTGAGGATACCACAGATGCAACGGACACTACCGACGCTGCAAGCAATACCGACAGTACGGAAAGTGATGACAAAAAAGACGAAACCGACAGCGAATTTTCAAAGGAGTTCACATACGAGGACAGCGATATATCAATGAATCTC
>CAYWDD010000245.1:0-2445 GCA_964456935.1 uncultured Faecalibacterium sp.
AAGCGGATAGCTTCTTGAAAGTGCTATTACCGTTCCCGATAAGAACGCATCTCCTGCTCCGGTCGAATCGACCAGCTCAACACTCTTTGCAGGACAGCAACCGTATTCTCCGCTCGCTTTGTCGTAATATGCCGCTCCGTTTTCGCCCATAGTCACAACAAGTGACGGATAATCTTCTTCATTACAGGCTGTCTTTAACCTATGTGACATTTCGTCGGGTGTATATGAAGTTAGATCTTCATCTAAAAGCTTGCTTATTTCGACTTCGTTACAAATAAAGCAGTCGGTTCTCTTTACAAGATCTTTTCGTTTGAGAATAACGCTCATATTTCCGACGATCGTATACCTTTTCTTGCTGTATTTATCCGCAAGTGACAGAATCTTTTCCGAGATTTCCTCGTTCATATCCATTTCAAAAATTACGTTGTCGCAATTCTTTATTATTTCTTCGCCTTTTTCCTCTAAAAGCTCCTGTAATGCCGATATGTCGGGCATCTTGGATATTTCTCCTGCAACGTCGCCTTCTTCGTTGAGTATCACAAGCCACATACCTATCCCGTTTTCACTGACGGTTTTAACGTGGTCAAGCTTTACTCCGAGATTTTCAAGATGCTTTACGGCATCTAAACCGAACGGTGAATTTTCGGTAAGCGTAACAAAGGATACTTCTTCCCCTGCGTTTGCGAAATTTTCGACGATGTTTCTTGTCACTCCGCCCGAACAGAACTCTATATTTCCGAGATTTCTGCCCTTTTTATTATACTTGCCGAACGGAAAACCTTTTATGTCAGTGAAAATCACTCCGATGACAGTTGTGTTCATTGAATATCCCCCAAGTTTTATTATTCCTCCGATTCGCAACCGCATTTTATCGGTTTGCAAACGTATGTTTCACTTATCGTCTTTCTAAGCTCATTGCAAGCTTTTTCAGCCTCTGCCTTAGTTTCAAATATTCCGAAAACCGACGGACCGCTACCGCTCATGCAGGTGGCTTTTGCTCCGTTTGACCTCATTGTACCCTTAATGTATGCTCTGTCGCATACCTCGATCACCTGTTCAAACACGTTGTCACAGCGAGAGCAAATGCCGTCGAGGTCTTTATTTATCACAGATTCAAGCATTCCGTAATTATCCGGGTGCCGTATGTTCGCACTTTCTTCGTCGTACAACTTATATGCGCCCTTAGTGGGAACTGCCTGTTCGGGTTTACATATGACTATGTAACATTCGGGCATCGGCGGAAGTTCGGATAACACATCTCCGTAACGCTGTGCAAGCCGTGTTGAACCGAAAAGACAAAACGGCACATCCGCTCCGACCTTTAAGCCGATATCAACTAGTTCGATATAGCTTAAGTCCGACTCGTACATTTCATTTAAAGCATATATAACAGCTGCACCGTCGGCACTGCCGCCTGCAAGCCCTGCGGCATGAGGTATACGCTTTATGAGTTTTATCCTAAGACCCGTACACTCTATATTTGTAAAGTCGAAAAAACTTTTTGCGGCTTTATATGCGATATTAGTTTCATCAAGCGGAACTCCCTTTGTATCGCATTCTATGGTTATTTTTCCGCTGTCATTCGTTTCAACCTCCACTGTATCGTGAAGATCGACCGACTGCATTATCATAAAAAGATTATGATAGCCGTTATCCGCTCTTGAAATAATATCAAGTATCAAATTTATCTTTGCATACGCTTTTATTCGTTTTAACATTTCATACACCTGTAAATAAAAAACTAATGTGACATTATCATATCACATTAGTCAAAAATTTTCCACTGTTTCAGCTAAAATTATATTCATCGAGTGATTTAAACTCGTAACCGTCGGCTCTGGCTTTGTCGATTATCTCACCCAAAGCATCTGCGTTATCCTGTGAAACGCTGTGAAGCAGTATAACCGCTCCCGGGTGAAGTCTGTCTGTTACGGTCTTTACGGCATAGTCCTTGCCTTTAGGGTTGTTTACGTCCCAATCGGCATAGGCGACCGACCAGAAAATGCTTTTATATCCCATCGAGTTTATTACATCAAGTGCGTTGTCGCTGTACTCACCTGCCGGGAATCTGAAAAACTTAGCCGCATATCCGAAGTTTTCACGAAGATAGTTTTCGCACTCCTCTACTTCCCTCACCATTTCGGTTCGACTGATTTCGGGAAATGAGGGGTGATTTGTCGAATGGTTTCCTACAATGTGTCCCTCGTTTATCATTCTTGCGATAAGTTCGGGCTGATCCTTGATATGGTGCAGTGTACAGAAAAATGCCGCAGGAACGTCTTTTTCTTTCAGCACATCAAGTATCTTTGAAGTAAGGTTATTGTATTCATATCCGCAGTCAAACGTCAAATAAAGTGTTTTTTCATTGCTTTTTTGATCAAGCGTCAATGCGGAATATTTATCGAAATTCTTCTGAAACTCAACGACTGTTTGGTGCGGTTTTCC
>CAYWDD010000246.1:0-2440 GCA_964456935.1 uncultured Faecalibacterium sp.
TGCGTTAAAAGCGTCGAGAAAGTTTATATATCCGGGTCTGCCGCAAAGGATCTCTATGGGAAGATCACTTCCGTCTTTCATGTATATCTTAGAGGGTTTCTGATTAGGGTTGCAACCGTATTTCAGTTCAAATTCTTTCATATTCATTCTCCTTATTATACGTTTTTGTTGACTATTCTCGTGTCGTACTTGCCGCTTTCAAGGTCGATATATCTTACAAAAAGAGAAACCTTGTTGTCACAGTTGAGATTGTTCCAAATGATATCTGTCAGCGTGTCAATATCCGTGTCGGGCAGTTCGAGAGTTTTCGGTTCACCCTCAAAGCTCGGCAGGGGATTGCCGTCACTTTTATAAGTGTGGATAAACTTCGCTTTTCCTGCAATGGGGTTTGAATAAGCGAAAGTGTAACGCTGACACGATGAGCCGTCACCGTCTGCTGACTTCAATATCGACATAGCGTAGTTCATGTTGCCGTTTTCGAGTCTGATAATACCCGAAATTCTGGGTGTGAAGTTCGGAGCATCGTCCTCAAATTCTCTTGTACGCAATGCCTGTTCAAACGTCATCTGTTTGTCCATAAGCTCATATATAGTGTCGGTCTGATCACCGTTTGTTACGATAGTCTTGTTTCCGAGAACTCTGACCGGAGCATAGATTATCAAATGCGGATCGGTCATTTTGCTTTCATCAAATGCCTGAGTTCTTATGCCCTCACCGTCCTCGATAAAGACACGGTTGCGGCTGTTTTCACTGCGACCCATTATAAAATATGCAGTGACCGCTTTCTTTCCGTCGGGACTTTTTCCTATAATGATACCTCTGCCGTGGTATGCAAGTGAGTTAAGCTCGTTTTCGATAGTGTTTACTTTCATTTCAGAACCCTCGCTCCATTTCAATTTTTGGTTTTGTTGTATTATGTAAAACAGTTCGCTTCGGCAGGTTTCAACGGCGTCATCGGCACTCCTGCGGCTCGCAGGAGTACACGCTGCCACCGTTCCGCCCGTTTCACGGGCGGGTTCGTAAACCTACCGCCTACTCCTTAATATATACTCTTGAATCTCTGACTTCGATTTTGTCCTCACATAAAAGCCTTACAGCCTCGGGAAGAATTTTCCACTCTGCTTGCTCCATGATTCGTCTTTGAAGTGTTTCGGGTGTGTCGTCCTCTTTCACCTCGACAGCTTTTTGTAGGATTATAGGACCTGCATCACATTCTGCCGTAACGAAATGAACAGTCGCTCCCGATACCTTTACACCTTTTTTAAGTGCCTCCTCGTGAACTCTGAGTCCGTAGTACCCTTTGCCGCAAAAAGACGGAATTAGGGCAGGGTGGACGTTCACCATTTTGTACGGGAAAGCATCACATACGTTCTCGTCAAGTATCGTCATAAAGCCTGCATAAACTATTACGTCCGCTTTTTCTTCGATAAGAGCATCACGCATTGCAATGCTGTAAGATGAGATGTCCGCATAGTCACGTCTTTGCAAAACTCTCGTCTTGATTCCGTTGTTTGCAGCTCTCGTGAGTGCATACGCATCGGATTTTGATGAGATAACGCAGGTGATTTTTCCGTTTCCGAGATTTCCCTCAGCTTGTGAATCTATGAGTGCCTGAAGATTTGTTCCGCCGCCCGACACTAAGACGACTATATTTTTCGTATTATTCAATGATAACACCCTCGTCCGACTTGATGACACTGCCGATAATGTAAGCGTCTTCACCGTTTGCTTTGAGGATTTCCAAGGCTTGCTCGGCATCTTCCTTAGCCACGGTGACGCTCATTCCGACACCCATGTTGAATGTATTGAACATATCTCTTTCCGAGATACCGCCCGTTTCTTCTATGAGCTTGAATATCGGGAGGATTTTAAGTGATGCTTTGTCTACCTTTACAGAGTACCCGTCGGGTAATGCTCTGGGGATATTTTCATAAAAGCCACCGCCTGTGATGTGAGATACGGCTTTGACGTTTACCTTTTCAAATAAAGCAAGCATTGACTTGACGTAGATCTTTGTCGGAGTCAGAAGAACTTCACCTAAAGATTTGCCGCCTAAAGCCTCGACCGGAGAGGTGATATCTGCGTTTTCTATATCGAAAACCTTGCGTACAAGTGAAAAACCGTTTGAGTGAACACCTGTCGATGCCAAAGCGATAACAGTGTCGCCCTCGCTGACAGTGTTTTTGTCGAGCATCTTCGACTTATCGACAACACCCGTGCAGTAACCTGCAAGGTCGTAGTCGTTTTCGGGCATAAGACCGGGGTGCTCTGCGGTTTCACCGCCTATTAAGGCACAGCCTGCCTGAACACAACCCTCGGCAACACCGCTGACGATTTCGGCTATTTTTTCGGGGAAATTCTTTCCGCAAGCGATGTAGTCAAGGAAGAACAGCGGCTTTGCTCCGCAGCAGATGATGTCGGTTACGCACATTGCAACACA
>CAYWDD010000247.1:0-2403 GCA_964456935.1 uncultured Faecalibacterium sp.
ATAAGAAAGGGTATCCCCTCACATAAGCTTGCGGTCGATTATATCGAAAAAGCGGCTGAAAAGTTCGGCGGTGACATTATAGTTTGCGGTCATTCAAAGGGCGGAAATGTCGCTTTGTACGCTGCACTTAACTGCTCGGAGAAAGTAAGAAATCGAATTGTAAAGGTCTACAATAATGACGGTCCGGGATTCTTTGATTACAGCTTTTTGTCAACCAATGAGTACAGAGAGATATTGCCGAGATATACGCACTTCGTCCCCTCATCGTCAATGATAGGTATGCTCTTGGCACACGATGATGATTATCAGGTAATAGCAAGCTCAAGACACATAGGAGCTTTACAGCATGACCTTGCAACATGGCAGCTTGACGGCTGTGAAGTCAGAACAAAGGAAGAACTGACCAAACAGGGAAAAATAGCAGACCTCAGCTTAATGGAAATAATCTTCCGTGTTACCGATGAGCAAAGCGAAATCGTCGATAAGGTTTTCAGCAAGATAATATCCGCAACGGGTGAGCTTTCACTGACAGGTTTTGCAAAGAATATAGTTCCCGCGGTTGACGGAGCTGTCAAAGCGTGGAAGAACATAGACGAAAGCACAAAGGAAGCTTTCAAGGATACTTTCAAGGGTGCAGGCAAGCTCTTTGTCTCGGCAGTAAAGACGGTCAGAGAAGAAACCGTTCCGGCAGTGGCAAACAGAGCAAAGATAATAGCCGAGAAAGTCATGGCTTGATTTATGCATAAATTTATGCATAAACGTGCCGCCTATGCATAAAGCGTAGACTTAAAGTCAAATATTAAGATAAAACAAGCGATAAAACAGCCGATAAAGACCGAAAGATTGTCCTAAATCTTCGGGGATTCGGCTGTTTTTGTTGAAATTGTACAAAAATGCGGTTAAATTTTCATGCACATTGGGTGTATTTTTATTCAAAAAAGTGTTGACAATATGCATTCGGAGTGATATAATCCAAACATCACAAGTCGTGAACAAAATAAAATCAAACAAAACAGAAAGGTTATGTTCATCATGAAAAAGAAAATCACTCTTGTAGTAAGCCTCATTCTTGTAGCTGTTCTTGCAGTAACAATGTTTGCCGCTTGCTCAAACGACACAAACACAGACGCAGAAAAGAAAACTCTCACACTCGCAACAAGTGCAGACTTCCCGCCGTATGAATATATGGAAGGCGAAGAATACAAGGGCATCGACATTGAAGTTGCAGGTCTTATCGCTGAAAAGCTCGGCATGAACCTCGTAGTTTCAAACATGGACTTCAACTCCGTTCTTAACGCTGTTCCGGCAGGCAAAGCCGACATGGGTATGGCAGGTCTTACAGTTACACCCGACCGTGAAAAGACAGTTGACTTCTCAGACAGCTATGCAACAGGCGTACAGGTTCTCATCGTAAAAGAGGGCAGCGACATCACATCGGTTGACGATCTCTATGACGAGTCAAAGGGCTTAGGCGAAGGCAAGAAGGTCGGTGTACAGCTTTCAACAACAGGTGACATCTATCTCACAGACGACGTTTCAGACGGCAAGACAAAGGTTGAAGTTAAAGAATACGAGCAGGGCGCAGAGGCTGTTTCGGCTCTCTCATCAGGCAAAATCGACGCAGTTCTTATCGACAATGAACCGGCTAAGTCATTCGTTGCCGCTAACGAAGGCTTGAAGATCCTCGACGGTGAATATGCAGTTGAAGATTACGCTATCGCATTTGCTAAGGGCAGCGAGCTTAAGGATCAGGTCAACGCAGCTCTCAAAGAGCTTATCGCAGACGGCAGCGTTCAGAAGATAGTTGACAAGTACATTCCGACCGAGTAATCGACTGACGTAAATAAAGCGATCAAATAAGGGCGGTGATACTCCGCCCTTATTTACGGCTTTTAAGGAGGCAGAGCATGGAGCTGTTTGAGAAACTCAAAGCACAGTTTATATTGAACTTTATTGAGGCAGACCGATGGAAACTGTTGGTTCAAGGCTTAAAGACCACGCTTTTGATAACGTTCTTTGCCCTTATTTTGGGTGTCGTTATCGGACTTTTGGTTGCTATCATACGTTCAACTTACGATAAAAACTATTCTAAAATGCACGGTGTCGGGAAACCGATATGTGCCGTGCTGAACGTTATATCGAAAATATATCTTACCGTCATAAGAGGTACACCCGTAGTCGTTCAGTTACTTATAATGTACTACATAATATTCGCATCATCGGACAATGCCGTTTTGGTTGCGATACTCTCTTTCGGCATAAACTCCGGTGCGTACGTTGCGGAGATATTCAGAGGCGGTATAATGTCCGTTGACGAGGGTCAGTTCGAGGCAGGCAGAAGTCTTGGATTCAACTACGTTCAGACGATGAGATCTATCATCATTCCGCAGGCTATAAAGAATG
>CAYWDD010000248.1:0-2387 GCA_964456935.1 uncultured Faecalibacterium sp.
CTGCATGAACTTGACGCTGATTGGATACCCCATACATATGACATACAGACAATATTCGACGATCAAATCACGCATGAAAACCGTCAGGTATCTCTTTCGCAGGCGATGGAGATGGTTGGTGAACCGGCATTGACGGCTCACGATGCACTACACGATGCACGAAACACGGTTTGTGTTTGTTTGCACCTTGATATGCTCAAAGGTATGACGGAGTATGCGGAAATAAAAAAGCGTATGCCGCCTGAACCCAAAGAGCCGAAAAAGAAAGCAAGCAAGCCGATAAAGATCTATCCATCGAAAAGAAAGGCTTTTTCCGACCCGGAGCTTGTGCAGTTTCAATGTCCGAAATGCGGCTGTCAGGTTACTTGCAGTGAATTTGTGGGACAAGACACGGTAAGGCGTATATCTATTGCTAATTGCGATAATGGTGACGAGCTGTTTGTCAGATTTAAAATCAAACCCTATGAAGACGGCACGATAAGTGTCAAACGCACGATTTATGAGCTTAACGATGACAGAAGAAAGCTTTACAATAAGAAAAGACGAGCCGAAAAGAAGAAAAAGTATTGGTATGCCGCAAAAAATAAGTCAACATAAAAAACGCTTTTGCCTGATAAGCAAAAGCGTTTTTATCTGATTTTAAAGCACCTTGTCCGTCCTGTAGGCAACGACTAAATGCGGATCGTCCTCATTTTTAATTACGACATTCTTTTTCTTGAAAGGACTGTCGTTTTTCTTTGTCTTTGCTATAATGCTCTCGGCTGTTTCTATCTGCCACTTAAGTCCGTCATGGTCTACAGCTGTCTTTCCGTGTCCACCGTAAAACTCACAGCCGTTCCACAACGGGAGCAAACTGCTGACGGCATTTTTCCACTTTGAAAGACTTGCCGCATGGTCATAGATGAAATACAGTGCCGGAATAAGCGAATCACCGACAAAAACGATGTTTTCGTTTTCAAGCTTAAAGCAAGTTGAACCGCTTGTGTGACCCGGAGTTAAATATGCTTTTAAAACTCTGCCTCCTATGTCAAATTCACGTCCGTCCGAAAACGGCTTAACCGTAATGAACGGCTTTTGATCGGGAAAGTTTTTGTAGTCAAGCGAAAGCTTTTTAGACAGAGGATGCCGTTTCATATATTGACTTCGCATCACATAAAGCTGCTGAAAAGGGGCATATATTGCCTCTTTGTTGTGAACGTAAACCTCACCGAACTGACGTGCCGCACCGATATGATCTATATGTGAGTGCGTTCCGACAAGGGTGACAGGTTTGTCTGTTATAGACTCTACAAGACCTTTTACATCGCCTGTACCCACGGTGCAGTCAACAAGGAGAGCCTTTTCGTTTCCGACAACGAGATAGCAGTTTGCGATGTTATATTCGCTGATTTTATATATCCCGTTTCTTATTTCTTCAACACTGTAATCTGCGTTACCCATTATTCTGCCTCGATTTCCTCATCTGTTGCTTTTATGCCCTCAAAGAAGTTGTTGTATGCGTTAGCCCATCTTTCTATTGCCTCGCTGTCGTACTTGTGAGGGAAAAAGCTTTCGACTATTTTATATCTTGCTATCCACTTTGCAAACTGTGCTATGGTTTTTCTTATTTCCGAGTTTTGGAGTACCTTTTTTGTTTTGTCGTTTATCTTGCTGAGATTGAGCGACCTTAACATGGTTATGACGTTTGCTTCACTTCCGAAAAGCGTCAAATCTTCGCTTGTTACAACGTTTTCGGTGAACGCATATTCAACAAGTTCCGATTCAAGAGTCGGGAACTTATTTTTTAGTATCGCCAATATGCAAGAGCCGAAACCTATATCTTCAAAATAATTTCTCTGGTACGCCCAAAGTGTTTCTCTGTTAAAAAGTCTGTTCTCGTCCGCTATCATGCAGTCGGCTAACATTTTACCCGCTCTCATTGAGTACCCGATACCCGAGCCTTTGACGGGAACTGTCATGAAAGCACTATCGCCTATAGCGGCATAACCGTCCGCTACAAGAACCGCAAGAGGCTGTCTTACGGGTATGTCTGTTACCTTACCGCCTTTGATAAGCTCATCTGAAAGGTTTGCATTATCACGCTTGTAAACTTCAAGCTGATGTTCAATGTCGCTATCCGAAAGACCGTTGAATGAGCCTAAAAGTATGTCGATTTGTTCTTCCTCGGTGATAAACCATGTTATACCCGTAAAGCCGTTCAGCAAAAGCGAAACTCTGTACTTATACGGACTGTCGGGTACATTGTCAAGCTTTTTAAATACGGCTCTGTATGCACTCATAACATCGTAGCGTTTAGGCTGTTGTTCGATATGCATAAAGTCGGGGAGATTACTTCTGAGAGGGGAGTATACACCGCAAGAATCAATTATCATCTCACCGTAAAAGTC
>CAYWDD010000249.1:0-2349 GCA_964456935.1 uncultured Faecalibacterium sp.
GGTGATCATTTCCTTTGACTTTGAGCATTTTGCCTCAAAGTAGTTCTTTTCATAATCAGCCAAAGCCTCTGCTGAAATTGTGTGGATCGGCATATCAATAAGCTTATTGAGTTTAGCGTCGATCGCTCTTGCATCGGGGTATTGGGAAATAGCGAATCTGGTATCCATAAAGATGTTTCCTCCGTTTATTAGTTTTGGTGAGCAACTGCTCACTATTATCTTTAGTATATCGTATTCCGAACGCATTGTCAAGAATATATCATAATGTTAATAATTTTTGATGAGAGAGGGAGGCTCGCTGTTGCTCGCAGGTAGTCAACTTGAACAAAAATTACCCGAAATTTTTACAAAAAGCTATTGATTTAGTCTACGAAAATGTTATAATATACTCATCTTTTATCGCCGCCCATTAGGGCAAATCAGCTTTATAAGAAAACAAACAGCAGGTTTGACCTGCACGATTCAGGAGGACAACATGAAACTAATCGAAAAATTTTCCAAAACCCCACTCGGCTGGGAAACCAAACCAAAGGAGCGAATGAGTTATTATCTCTATTTCTGCGGTCAGAATGCGATATATAACTTGGTTTCGTCATTCCTTACGACCTACCTTATGTTCTCATTCGCAAGTGAAGCGGAAACAGGTATAGACCCGTTGACACTTACTTCGGGTATCATGCTCGCAGTCAAAGTTTGGGACGCTGTAAACGACGCTATTTTCGGTGTTATATTCGATAAAGCTAAGTTCAAGAGCGGAAAGAAGTTCGTTCCGTGGCTGAAAATATCCCTTGTTTTCATACCGCTTACGACTATTTTCCTTTTCGCTATCCCGTCAGGCATCACAACCAACGGAAAACTCGCTTGGCTTGCAATTTCGTACATACTTTGGGATACAGCGTATACGCTTTGTGACGTTCCCATTTTCGGCATCATTACCGCTATGACCGACAACTTAGACGAAAGAAATACCGTCCTCTCATATAAGAGTATCTGGGGCGGTGTAGGTTCGGGTGTTGCACTCATTCTGGCAACCGTACTTGTCAGCGAACAGGTAAAGCTCAACTATACAGTCGTTGCAATTTGCTGTGCTGTATTCGCTCTTATAACAATGGCTCCCGCTTGCTTCAAACTTGAAGAAAGATATGTCGGAGATCAAGACGAAGAGTTTACCCTCAAGAAGATGTTCAGTTACCTTATCCATAATAAGTACCTCCTCATTTACTACTCGGGATACTTCTTCTATTCAGGTGCAAACGTTGCTGCGGCCTTGAACCTTTTCGCAGCGTTCTATCTCTTCCATAATTCTCAGCTTTCGCTTTTGGTACAGGCTATAGGTCTTGTTCCCTCGCTTGTATGCTCCTTGCTCGTACCGTCAATTATAAGAAAGTTCGACAAGATGAAAGTTTTCAGATTCTGCACACTCCTTTCAATCGTTTTGAGTGTTGTTATGTACTTTGTAGGATATAACAGCTTTATAGTATTTGCGATACTTTCGGCTGTTCGTTCCGTACCCGTTTCCATCGTCGGTGTTATGCTCTTCCTGTTCACACCCGACTGTGCAGAATACGGAAAGTACACGACAGGTATTGATGCAAAGGGCATCACATTCTCAATTCAGACCTTTATGGTTAAACTCACAAGTGCAGTTTCAAGCTCACTTCCGCTCCTCGTTCTCGGTCTTTTCGGCTGGGTAAGTGTCAATGTTGACAACTTCGATGAGCTTGCCGCAAGCGGTGTTACACAGACTCCGGAGGCACTCGGCGCTCTTTGGTTCTTGTACGTATTAGCTCCCGCTATCGGCTGGGCAATCGCATGGGTCATCTGGAAGTTCTACAGCTTAACAGACAAAGACGTTCAGCTCATGGCAGACTGCAACACAGGCAAGATAACAAGAGCAGAGGCCGAAGCAGGTCTTTCAAAGAAATTCTGATAATATATTAAAGCAAAAATGCCCCCTCGGATATGCAGCGGCGTATCCGAGGGGGTTGGTTTGTTGTTGTCACGGGGAAGAGCTTGGGCTCGCTGTTGCTCGCAGGTAAGATGTAAGAGGTAATAGGGAAGAAGTTGTGGGCGGGACACCCGCTCCCGAATTTATCCGCTTTGAGTTTGTGCTGACTTTTGGGTGGTTGCCCGCCTTTTAAATGCAAAATGCAAAGGGCAAAATGCAAAATTATTGTTCTGACTTTTGGCTCTCTGCACAGCGGGAAATTAACCCCTCTGTCAATTATCCCATTATCTCCTTAAGCTTTGACAGTCTTTCCAGTGCTACGTTGAGCGTTTCGTCCTTTTTGGCGAAGTGAAGTCTTACAATGTGGTTGACGTTTTCATCGAAGAATGAACTTCCCGGAA
>CAYWDD010000250.1:0-2307 GCA_964456935.1 uncultured Faecalibacterium sp.
AAGCATTTATATCTTTGATAGTAAACAAGATAGTAAACCGTGCAGCATAATTAAATAGTTAATAAAACGCCGTTACTCTTCGGAGCAGCGGCGTTTTTAAATATAGAGGGCAGAATTAACCCCTCTGTTTTATTAGATGCAGAGCATCTAATAAAACATCTCCCCTAAAGGGGCGACGAGAAGTTGTGTAGAAACTTAGTCTTGCCTCTCCTGAAAGGAAATTCCCCTGTTAGGGGAATTGTCTGCGTAGCAGACAAAAGGATTCCCGTTCGCAGAGCGAAAGGTGCACGGCATAGCCGTGACGGAGAGGTCAACTTTTCGCTGTAAACAAACCTAAAAGTCAGCACAATAATTTTGCATTTTGCCCTTTGCATTTTGCATTTTAAAAACTTCCCACTGTGTACAACCCAAAAGTCAGAACATCTAACATCTAGCATCTAAAATCTAACATCTAGTATCATTCTGCATTTGCGAACGTAGTGAGCATACCCCCTCTTGACAACACTTCAAATCTATGCTATTATATACAAGTCAAGCGATGGTGAGTGACGTTCGTCCGCCATGGCTTTTTATTTTTTTGTAAAAGAGGAAAAGAGGAATTGTTTATGAGTTACACAAAAGAGGATATTCTCGAAATCGTTGAAAAAGAGGGCGTGAAATTTATCCGACTTCAGTTTACCGATATTCTCGGTTCGCTTAAAAACGTTGCAATAACGTCAAGTCAACTCGAAAAAGCACTTGATAATTTCTGTATGTTCGACGGTTCATCAATCGACGGTTTTGTACGAATAGAAGAAAGCGACATGAAACTTTATCCTGATTATGACAGCTTTTGTATTCTCCCGTGGAGATCTCATCACGGAAAGACAGCAAGACTCATTTGCGATATCCGTACCGCAGACGATAAGCCTTTTGCAGGCGACCCGAGATATGTACTTAAAAGAGCTATCGCCAAAGCCGGTGAAATGGGTTACACTTTCAGCGTAGGTCCGGAATGTGAGTTCTTCCTTTTCTCGACAGACGAAAACGGAGTACCGACAACAAACACAGGTGACAAGGGCGGTTACTTTGACATGGGTCCCGTTGACAGAGGTGAGGACTGCCGCAGAGATATCTGCCTTGCACTTGAAGATATGGGATTTGAAATAGAGGCATCTCACCACGAGTGCGCACAGGCTCAGCATGAGATCGATTTTAAGTACGCAGACGCACTTAAAGCGGCAGACAATGTTATGACATTTAAATATTGCGTTAAGAACTTAGCTCCCCAACACGCACTCCACGCTACGTTCATGCCCAAGCCCGTGTACGGTATAGCAGGTTCGGGTATGCATATAAATATGTCACTTCATAAGGACGGACACAACGTATTCTATGATGAAAGCGATGAGAACGGTTTAAGTAAGACCGCATACTGTTTTATAGCAGGTGTAATGAACCACATAAGAGAGATAACCGCTATCACTAACCCCCTTGTTAATTCGTACAAGCGACTTGTTCCGGGATATGAAGCACCCGTATATATAGCATGGTCGGCAAGAAACAGAAGTCCGCTTATCAGAGTTCCCTCGGCACGTGGAAACGCAACGAGAATCGAACTTCGTAACCCCGACCCGTCAGCTAACCCGTACCTTGTAATGGCAGCCTGTCTTTTTGCAGGTCTTGACGGAATCGAAAAGAACATGACTCCTCCCCCGGCAGTTGACGGCAACATTTACGCAATGACGGAGAAAGAAAGAGAAGAGCATCAAATAGGCTCTCTTGCAGTATCTCTTGAAGAGGCGATAAAAGATTTCAAGGGCAGTGACTTTGTTAAGTATGCCATGGGTGAACACGTATTCGAGAAATACGGTGAGGCAAAGCAAGC
Source organism: uncultured Faecalibacterium sp. (assembly GCA_964456935.1). GTDB lineage: Bacteria > Bacillota > Clostridia > Oscillospirales > Acutalibacteraceae > UBA6857. The sequence continues at coordinate 1,868 of CAYWDD010000250.1, forward strand.
CGAATGGGATGATTACAAAACAAAGGTCACACCATGGGAAATTGACAGATATTTCGTGAAGTACTGATTTAGACGTTCTGCTCACTTTGTTTGCAAATGCAAAATGATACTAGATGTCAGATTTTAGATGCTAGATGTTAGATGTTCTGACTTTTGGGGTGTTGCCCGCCGTTTTGGTGCGTAGCGTTAGGAAATGTAAACATATAATAACTTCTTTCTTATTACCTTTTACTTATTACTTGCGAGCGTTAGCGAGCTTGACCCCTCTGTTTTATTAGATGCAGAGCATCTAATAAAACATCTCCCCTAAAGGGGCGACGAGAAGTGCTGACTTTCAGTTCGTGCAGCCTTTAAATTTTCATCTCAACCGACTCACTACAACGGAGCGGCAGATTGGCACTCCCCGAGCCTTGCGGCTCGGGGAGTACGCAATCTGCCGC
>CAYWDD010000251.1:0-2274 GCA_964456935.1 uncultured Faecalibacterium sp.
AATCATGATAAAACTCCTCAACGACGAGGGGATAATACATTTGTGGAAGAGTTAAACCAACACCCATACACAAAAACCCCACCGACTGATTCGGTGGGGTCAATATTATCGTGTTCTGTTTATTTGCTTGCCTGCTGTTCCAGTATCTTCTCTGCCTTTTTCTGTCTTTTAAGTTTTGCGCTGTACTTCTCGGATTCGAGATACTTCGGGTACTCGTTAGCGGCAATCGAACCTGCTATGAACACTGCCGTAAGTATGAAGAAAACTATCATAAGTGCCTGCGTTGTGTTCTTCTTTGTCAGTATCGCCTGTGTCGCTTCGTCGTATTCGACTTCTTCATCACCGCTTGAAGATGTTGTCGTTCCGTTTGCGTTTGATGTCAAAGCGGAGGCTAAACCCGAAATAACGTCTACTACCTTTTGTGTAAGATCGTCCGACTTTGTTGCCTCTTCGAAAGCAGTTGTGTAGTGAACGTTCATACCTGCCATAACGCAACCCATGATAAAGCACACCGAAAGCATTATGACGTATACGATCATTGTCTTTTTGTTGAAAAGCTTATTCATCTTGATTCCTCCTGCGACTGTATGTTAAGCCGCCTCTTGTGTTGTTTCGTTAGTCGTTTCTTCTGTCGTTTCTTCCTGCGTTGTCGCAGCCTCCAAAGGATCTGTTTCCTTTAATGAGCTTATATAGTAACTGCCGCCGCTTGAACGCAAGGTTATCTTAAGATACTTCACCGGTTCGGGTGCTATCATGTCACCGTTTGATGCCTGTTTCCAGTCGGTGTCGGCAAGACAGCCTACGGTCAAAATAACAGTCGAGCCTCTTTCTGTGATGTCCTCTATTGTCGGTGAGAACACAGAGTCTATACTCGTAAGGGGGATAGCGTATTTCCCTGTCTTTGAGTTATACTCAAACTGTATACCGTCACCGCCGTCAACCGTCTGATGAAGTGCCGCAACGTCCGTTCCGAAAAGTCTTGCAAATTCGGTATCGACCGTTTCTTTTGCTATGAGCATCTTAGAGCCTGAGTATTCGACTTTGTCGGGGTCAAGTCCCGTGTTGAGAAGTGACCAGATGGATATACTCAAAAGCTGTGTCTGATCTGCATTGATAACGTCGTCAAACGGGGTCGGGTCACTCATTATCACAGGTGTGATAAAGGTCTTGTATTCCTCGATTTTTTCCGAGTTGTCGAACGAACCCGATATTGTCCGCACCGCCGAACGTATAAGCGTCACAGTTCCTATCAATGCAAGTATGAGAACGATAGCTCCCACGACAGTGGTTTTTTTATTTCTTCCGTTGTTTTCCGCCTGCATAAGGATACCCTCCTTTGGTAGTCGATTTCAGCGAAACTACTTTCGATATTATACACCGAAACCGTCATTAAAGCAAGAGTTTTGTTAAGAAACGCAGAATACTTGCAAATGAGAAGTATAAACCGATTTCTTTTGCTTATTCCTTGACTTTTTAGTGTTATTTACTTATAATGAAAAGATAGGATAAGGTACACATGGCTTTATGCTTTCTTGTAAGTTTTATAAAAAGCATGAAGTTATACCGTACCCAACTTGCTAACGAAAGGAAAATGCAAAATGCTCAACACAGAAAAATCAATGGATAAGCTCGTTGCTCTTTGCAAAGGCAGAGGCTTTGTCTACGCAGGCAGCGAAATATACGGCGGTCTTGCCAACACATGGGATTACGGCCCTTTGGGAGTAGAGCTTAAAGATAACATAAAGAAAGCCTGGAGAAAGAAATTTATTCAGGAAAACCCGTACAATGTCGGACTTGATTCGGCTATACTTATGAATCCGCAGACATGGGTCGCATCGGGACATCTGGGCGGTTTCTCAGACCCCCTCATGGATTGCCGTGAATGTAAGACACGTCACAGAGCGGACAACCTCATAGAGGACTTTGACGGCACAAACGTTACAGGCTGGTCAAACGAAAAGATGATGGAATACATAAAGGAAAAGGGCATCACCTGTCCCAACTGCGGAAAGCAGAACTTTACGGATATCCGTCAGTTTAACCTTATGTTCAAGACTTTCCAAGGTGTTACAGAGGACAGCAAGAACGAACTTTACTTAAGACCCGAAACAGCACAGGGCATTTTCGTAAACTTTGCGAATATTCAGAGAACGACAAGAAGAAAAGTTCCGTTCGGTGTTGCACAGATAGGTAAGTCTTTCAGAAACGAGATCACTCCGGGTAACTTCATCTTCCGTGTTCGTGAGTTTGAACAGATGGAACTTGAATTTTTCT
>CAYWDD010000252.1:0-2252 GCA_964456935.1 uncultured Faecalibacterium sp.
ACTTCTTTGCAAACTCGTAGTCACGCTGGTCGTGAGCGGGAACAGCCATGATAGCACCTGTGCCGTAGCCCATCATAACGTAGTCTGAAATATAGATGGGTATTTCCTTACCGTTGACGGGGTTTATAGCTACCATACCGTCAAGACGTACACCTGTCTTATCCTTAACTAACTGTGTTCTCTCAAACTCAGTTTTCTTAGCACATTCTGTCTTATATGAGTCGATTTCATCGGTATTCTTGAGCATATCTCTGTATTTGTCAAGCAGAGGATGTTCGGGTGCCATAACCATGAACGTAACACCGAAAAGAGTGTCGGGTCTTGTGGTATATATCTTAAGCTGTTCGTCTGTGTCCTTTATCTTGAAGTTTACGAAAGCACCTGTTGACTTGCCTATCCAGTTTCTCTGCTGAAGTTTGATGTTCGGAAGATAGTCAACTCTGTCTAAGCCTTCAAGGAGCTTGTCTGCGTACTCGGTGATACGAAGATACCAAACGTCTTTTGACTTTTGAACGATGTCGCTGTGGCAGATGTCACACTTGCCGCCCTGTGAGTCCTCGTTTGAAAGGACAACCTTACATGACGGGCAATAGTTTACGAGAGTCTTATCTCTGAAAGCAAGACCGTTTTCGAACATTTTGAGGAATATCCACTGTGTCCACTTATAGTAGTTTTCCTCTGTCGTATCTATAACTCTGTCCCAGTCAAAGGAGAATCCGACTTTTTTAAGCTGTGAAGTGAACTTTGTGATGTTCATGTCGGTTACTTCTCTGGGGTGAATGCCTGTCTTGATAGCATAGTTTTCAGTCGGCAGACCATAAGCGTCAAAGCCTATCGGGAATAAGACATTGTAACCCTGCATTCTTCTCTTTCTCGAAACAACTTCAAGACCCGAATAAGCCTTGATGTGTCCGACGTGCATACCTGCACCTGAGGGATAGGGGAACTCAACAAGGGCATAGAACTTCGGCTTATCGAACTCGTCCTTAGCCTTGAAAACACCTGTATCCTCCCATATTTTCTGCCATTTTGTTTCCGTTGATTTAAAATCGTATTTCATATTATATATTCCTTTCGATTATGGATTGATTATTCTGTTATAAGATCGCTGATGTCTAATATTTTGGCATCGCTCCATAGTCGTTCAAGATTATAGTAATCACGGGTTTCTTTCGTGAATATGTGGATAAGCACTTCATTGTAGTCAAGCAATATCCAGCCTGTTGCTCTGCCCTCGATGTGGAGGGGTTCGATTCCGAGTTTGCCGAGTTCAAACTCGACTTCCTCTGCAAGAGCTTTGACGTGAGTGTTTGAAGTACCGTTGGCGATAATGAAATAGTCGCTGACTATTGTACGCTCGGTCGTTTCTATTGCCTCGATATCGACTGCCTTTTTGTTGTCGAGTATCTTAACGGCTGTTTTAACTAATTCCAAGCCTGTCATTTGACATCGCTCCTTTCGTTTATAATAAGCTCATTGTAAAAATCAACACTGTCGGTGTGGATAAGTCCTTTTTCCTCGGACAGCTTTTTCAAAGTGTACTGCAAGGAATAAAGTGCCGCATCTTCAAGGCTTTGCGTTGCCTTAAATCGCATAACGTCCACATCGGGATAATTTCTTTCAGCCGAGATATAATCGGCAATATATATGATCTTGTCAAACACGCTCATTCCGGCTTTACCCGTTGTGTGATAACGCACAGCCGAAAGTATTTGCGGATCTGTTATTCCAAGCTCATCTCTGAGATAACACTCCCCTGCCATGGCGTGCCACAGTTTCGGATTGTTTCTTTCAGTCTGACTTAAGATTATACCACCTTTTTTCATGATTTGCAACTGTTCTTCACGAGATGCGTTTTTCATGATATCGTGGACAAGACCTGTAAAATATGCCTTATCCTCGTCCTCACCGTACATTAAGGCAAGCTTATGGGCACTTTCGGCAACATTGAGCGAATGGAGAAATCTGTAGTCATCAAGCTTTTCTCTCAAAAGCTTTTTATAATCTAAATACGGACTATTATAAAGCATATTCATTCTTGCGTAGTCGAAAACCTCCCTGCTTGTTAAGTCGCAGCAATCAAGTCCAAGTGAGATGCGGTGTCTGACGTCGGTTGAACTGACCTCCATCGGCTTTATGTCCGCAATGACTATTTCCCCTTTGGTCACGTCTAATCCTAAGACATCTTTTGCGTACAAGGAAAGTTTTTCTTTTGAGATATCATCACTTCTCGATGCGACACAGAGCTTTAC
>CAYWDD010000253.1:0-2243 GCA_964456935.1 uncultured Faecalibacterium sp.
GCCGCCTTACGCTCCGCAACCGCCTTCGGCGGTCGCTCCGCTGCTCACTACGTTCTATTCCAGATGTTAGATGTTAGACATTAGATGTGCGAACTTTAAAATGTTGCACAGTGGAAAGAACCCCTCTGTCACGGCAAAGCCGTGACATCTCCCCTTTCAGGGGCGACAAGACTAAATTTCTGCACAAAATCTTCCTATATCTCATTTTCCGTTGCTAAACAAAAACTATCGCCGTGTTTCTCACAGCGATAGCTTTATCATCAGTTTATCTTGCCGTAGCGTGAAACGGATTCTGCTCCGGCGTCAGTTCTGGGGGCTCTTGCCTCGCCCTGCGGAACGTAGGGAGCTTTGCTCTCTTTTCTTCCTCTGCCGCCTTTGTTGTAACCGCCTTTTCCGCCTTTGTAGCCGCCCTTACCGTAGCCGCCTTTGCCCTTGTAACCGCCCTTTGACGGATGTGTGGGCTTTACACCCTCTTTGAGTGTGATAACGACACGTCTGTCGGCATCTGAACCTATTGAGTGTGAGGTGACTCCCTCAACGTCCTGAACAGCCGTGTGAATGATGCGGCGTTCGTAGGGGTTCATCGGCTCAAGTGTTATGTTTCTGCCGTACTTTGCGACTTTTGCCGCATTTTTGTGAGCGAGTGAACGAAGAGTCTTTTCTCTCTTTTCACGATAGTTTCCTACATTGATGGAAACTCTCTTGTACTCGTCACTCTCTCTGTTGATAACGAGTCTTGTCAAATACTGGATAGAGTCGAGTGTTTCGCCTCTTCTTCCTATGACAATGCCGTAATCATCGCCGCAGTCAAGCTCGATGATTACATCGCCCTCGTCACCCTGCTTTGCCTCAGCCTTTGCATTTTCAATGCCCATTCCCTTGATAATGGTGAGAAGATATTCAACAGCCTTATCTATGGGTGAGGACTCGTAAAACGCTCTTGCTTTGGCGGGAGAACCTCCGAATAAGCCGAGGATCTTCTTTGTCGGAAGTTCGACTATCTCGGTCTGTACGTTAACATTTTCGGGCGCTTGCAACTCTGCCTTCGCATTTGCAATTGCCTCTTCGACAGTGTTACCCGTACCGAATGCTTCTTTAATCAATTTTTTCACCACCGTAATTGGAGTTAATTTTCAATGTTATTGTTTTTTGCCAAAAGCTTGGTGTTTTCTTCCTTTGAACGACGTTCGATCGTTTCTTCAACCATGAGCTTGGCAAGAACCTTTCTCGGAGCGTGTGTGTACCCGAGAACAAGTGTCTGCAAGAATGCCACTACGTTTGATATTATCCAGTACATACCGACTGCTGCGGGAAGTGAGAATGTGATCCACAGCGACATCAACGGCATCATAAGCATCATCATACAGCTCATCTGTTTAGCCTGAGCCGCTGTACCCGGATTGTTCTTTTCCTGTCTTTTCTGCGTTAAAACGCTCGTCATAAGCGAGGTCAAAGCCGAAAGTATCGGGATAAGCAACAACCATCTCTCGGTCGATGTTGCTGACGAGAAGTGCTTAATGGTGTCAAACGACGGTCTTGCATAAAGAGGGATACCGAGGACTGTGAAGTCGAAGTTGTTGATAGTGTTTATCACGTCCTGCGAAACGCCTGTTGCTTTCGGTGCGATATCCTGAAATTTTTCCAAGATGAACATTTCAGCCTGCGTAACTCTGCCTGTCAGCTCCAAAGCCGTTCCGGTCAGCTCTTTGTAAATATCCGCAAACTGTGTGAGTACATCAGAACCAATGCCGAGGATATAGCTAAGCGGCTTATAAACGGCACCGTAAAGACCCCACATAATAGGAAGCTGTATCAAAAGCGGCAGGCAACCGCCTGTCATTGAGGAATAGCCCTCTTTCTGATAAAGAGCCTGCGTTTCCTCTTGGATACGCTGCTGTTTATCGGCTTTTTGATAGTCTTTATACTTTTCCTGTATTCTGTTTACCTTGGCTTGCATACGCATCTGCTTAGCAGAGCCTTTTTGCTGGCTTATTGTTGAGGGTAAAAGTATCAATCTGAAAAACAGCGTGAACACGATAAGTGCCAACGCATAGTTGTTACCCACCAGATTATAGATGAATTTCAATATCCAGCCGAAAATTTGATAGTAATAACTCATTTTTTCCGTTTCCTCCGTAAAGTTTTGGCGTGTGGAAATTAGAAGTACAATCAGTGATGACGTAAGTCATGTTTTTTGGGAGGCACAGGGTCATATCCGCCCTTGGACAGCGGATTACATCTAA
>CAYWDD010000254.1:0-2226 GCA_964456935.1 uncultured Faecalibacterium sp.
AAAGTTTTTTAGGATTTTAGATGTAGTAAGGTCTAACTTTTTGCACAGTGGAAAAAGTTTGCTTAACCGCTTGACTTTCAGTATTCACAGCCTTTGAACTTTCATTTCACCCACCGTAACGCCCCGCCGCCTGCCCAACCATAAAACTCCATACAAGTACAAAGGCAGGGCGTCGCCCTGCCTTTGGTTATGAATGAATATCAATTACTTCTTCAACTTCAAAGTCTTTTCATAAGCCTCGGTGACTGCCTCCATGCAGGCTGCTCTGAATCCTCTGCTTTCAAGTGCGTGAACTCCGGCTATCGTCGTTCCGCCCGGACTGCAAACTTCGTCTTTGAGCTTTTCGGGGTGCTTGCCGCTTTCGATTACCATTTTTGCCGAGCCTATCACTGTTTCTGCGGCATATCTTATTGCTTTATCTCTCGGCAGACCGCACTCGACCGCACCGTCCGCAAGCGACTGCATGAACATATACACAAACGCAGGACCGCAACCCGAAATCGCACTTCCTGCATCTATCAAGTTTTCGGGAATGATGTCAAACTGTCCCGACTTGGACATAAAATTGAAAAATTCGTTCGCTTCGTCCTCGGTGACGTTTCCGTCTGTGCTTACAAGTATCATTCCGCTTGAAACGAAAACAGGTGTGTTCGGCATTATTCTTATTACCGGACAGTCGAATCCGAGTTTTTCCTTAATAGCCTTTATTTGTACACCTGCCGCCATGGTGACTATAACGAATCTGTCCTTGCGGGCATTGAGCGTGTCTTTTATCTCGCTTATCATACCGTCTAAAAACTGCGGCTTTACACCGAAAAAGATGTATTTGCAGTTTTCCGCTATGCCTTTGTTGTCTGTAACTTCAAAGCCGTATTCTGCGGCAAAGTCGGTGGCTTTCTTTTCATCTTTGTCGGCTACGGCAATGTCTTTTGTCGTTTTTCCTGCCGCTACAGCCAATGCACCGCCCATGTTACCGACACCGATAAATCCGATTAAATGTTTCATATGATACACTTCCTTATCTGATATTTCCGTTGCCCTCGATTACATACTTGTATGTCGTAAGCTCTTCAAGTCCCATAGGTCCTCTTGCGTGGAGCTTTTGAGTTGAGATTCCCATTTCACAGCCGAGTCCGAATTCGCCTCCGTCGGTGAATCTTGTCGATGCGTTGACATAAACCGCCGTACTGTCAACTCCTGCGGTGAAAGTCTTTGCGTTTAAACCGTTTTCTGTTACGATAGCGTCACTGTGACCTGTCGAATGAATTGAAATGTGTTCTATCGCCTCGTCTACGCTGTCAACCACTTTTACCGCTAAAATGTAATCCAAAAATTCCGTGTCAAAGTCGGTTTCACTTGCCTTTGTTCCGCCTATTATCTTGTACGCTCTTTCGTCACAGCGAAGTTCGACTGCGACATCACCGTTTTCCTGTCTGCGGTCAACCAAAACGTACTTAAGCTTTGGCAAAAATTCTTCCGCAATGGAGCTGTGTATGAGTGCCACTTCCTCTGCGTTGCAAACGGAGGGTCGTGACGTCTTGGCATTTTCGATTATCTTCAAAGCCTTATCAAGGTCTGCGTACTCGTCAACATAAACATGGCAAATGCCCGTTCCCGTCTGAATGCAAGGCACTGTCGCATTCTTAACGCAAGCATTTATAAGTCCTGCACCGCCTCTTGGAATGAGGAGATCGACCAAACCGTCGGCAGTCATAAGATCTGTCGCACTTTGTCTTGTGGTGTCCTCAACAAGAGAAACTATCTCTTTGGGAAGTCCCGACTTTTCAAGACCGACCCTTAAAGCATCAACTATCGCTTTAGCCGAGAGATAAGCCTCCTTGCCGCCACGAAGAACACAGGCATTGCCGCTCTTTAAAGCCAGCACAGCCGCATCGGAGGTGACATTCGGACGGCTTTCGTATATGATAGAAATAAGTCCCATGGGAACGGAAACCTTGCTTATCTTAAGACCGTCGGCTCTTACGCTTTGACTTAAAACACGTCCGACAGGGTCGGGGAGCAATGCAACTTCACGCATACCCTTTGCCATTGCGAATATTCTTTCCTTGCTTAAGGAAAGTCTGTCTATCATGACGTCTGATATCTTGCCCTTGGCATTTTCAACATCGAGTGCATTGGCTTTGAGTATATTCTCAAAATTTTCTTCAAGGCAATCCGCCATGGTTTCTATTGCTTTGTTCTTGCTTTCGGTGTCAAGCAGTGCAA
>CAYWDD010000255.1:0-2211 GCA_964456935.1 uncultured Faecalibacterium sp.
GTTGACACATACGGCGGATATTCACGTCACGGCGGCGGTGCTTTCTCCGGCAAAGACCCGACAAAGGTTGACCGCTCTGCGGCATATGCGGCAAGATATGTTGCAAAGAACGTCCTAGCGGCAGGACTTGCTAAAAAGTGCGAGGTTCAGCTTGCATATGCTATAGGCGTCGCAAAGCCGGTTTCAGTTATGGTCGATACTTTCGGCACAGGTAAGGTTTCTGACGATGTGCTTGAAAGTGCAGTCGAAAAGGTATTCGATCTTCGTCCTGCGGCTATCATTGATAAGCTTAAACTCAGACGTCCGATTTACCGTCAGCTTGCGGCATACGGTCACATAGGCAGAGAAGAACTCGGAGTCGAGTGGGAAAAGACAGACAAGGCAGACGAACTTAAAAAAGCAGTAAACGAGGCTTAATAATAAGCTTCGACATATAGAAAAGAGGTCATTTAAATGTCAAAGATTTTTGCTCACAGAGGCTTTAGCGGAAAATATCCCGAAAACACAATGCTTGCATTTCAAAAGGCTGTCGAACTCGGTTGTGACGGCATTGAGCTTGACGTTCATTTCACAAAGGACAAAGAGCTTGTCATAATCCATGATGAGAAAATCGACAGAACCACTGACGGTACAGGCTATGTCAAAGATTACACATATGAGGAACTTTGCAAATTCAACGCTTACGGCAACTTCGAGGGCAAATATCCGTTCCAGAAGATACCCACGCTCAGAGAATATTTCGAGCTTGTAAAAGATGTTGACGGTTTTGTAACAAACATCGAACTTAAGACAGGCATTTTCGAGTACCACGGAATAGAAAAAGCGGTCATCGACATGATACACGAATTCGGACTCGAGGACAGAATCATTCTTTCTTCATTCAACCATTTTACTATTATGCGTTGCAAAGAGATCGCTCCCGAAATCAAGAACGGTTTCCTTATCGAAAGCTGGGTCATCGGCATGGGCGCTTACACCGCATCACACGGTGTAGACTGCGTACACCCGATATTCTGCAACTTAACAGATGAGCTTTACAAAGAGATGAAAGACGCCGGCAGAGAAGTCAACACTTGGACAGTTAACGAATATGAGGATATAAAAAGACTTTCTTCAATGGGTGTTGATTCACTTATAGGAAACTTCCCCGACAGAATGATAGAAGTCCTCAGATAATTTAATTTAAATGAAACAGCAAGTTTTCAATATCGTTTTTTCACTTCTTCTTTTGCCTGCGAATGTTTTAAGTGCCTTTTGTTTTTTTCGTCAAGCACTGAATTTAACAGGCATGACTCTCAGAGAGTTTGTCGAAATTACTTATCCCGAATCTTTAAGTTTGGGTAAGCTCCACAGACTGCGAAAGATGCAACGACTGTTAGCACGGTTTTTTCGTGAATACAGCTCAGACCCGCAAAAGTCGATAAGACTTACAAGGGCATTCGGCTTTTGCACACTTCCCGGTTTTGTCGCACTTAGTCTTGCGGTATATTCCGCAATGAGTCCGAGTAATATCAAATTTGCCTTTATCGGAAATCTTGTTTTGGCTTTGGTGAATCTTATTATTGCTATCATAGGCAAGATTTACGTTAAGAATAATCTTCTTGATGAAGTGACAATGGAAAAACTCAGCAAAAAGAGGGAGTACGGCAAAGAGAATCACCTAAAGAATATCATTGTATATTCTGTTGTCGGAATTATCTTTTTCGGCTTTACGCTCTTTTTCATGATAGGAATATCATCTATATCCCAATCGCAAAATTATAACCGCTCTGCAATATCAATACAGGCGGATCTGATAGCCATTCTCGGTGATAAGGGATATGAAACTGCGAACATTTCGACAACCTATTGGGAAATTGACGAAAATAAGCTTGAACATATAGCCGCAGGGAGCAAAGGCGACAGCAAGTTTGAGTTTTACGGATATTCCGATGACGAAACTGTCGATTTAGTTTATAATCGGATAGTATATCTCACTGCACCGGATTTAGATAACTCGGAACGTCAAAGCCATGAAACTTCACTTTCCGACGGTGGCAAGATGTTTACGGCAGCGATCGACAACGTGTATTATCTTGTGCTTTATAAAAACGATACGGTGATTTATGCTTATTCTCCCGATTCTTTAAGCGAGATCAACGAGATTTTATCTAAAATAGGATATTTGAAGAACTGACAATATTTGAAAGTATACTTAAAATTCAAGTTACT
>CAYWDD010000256.1:0-2189 GCA_964456935.1 uncultured Faecalibacterium sp.
AGGGAGGACAGCTTCCTGCATCTTCATTCGTTTCAATGGGTCTTACAAATCCCGATGGTACTCAGTTCTATGAAACCGCAGGCGATAAGGCTACAAACGGTTATGTAGGCTACTACGATACTTCTAAGGAAGCATTCGAGACTAACTGCGAGAAAGCTGTTGAGACTCTCAAGAAGTACTATGACTACGACGAAGAGACCAAGAAGTTCACAAATGTTCCCGAAATGACATATCTCTACAACACAAACGACGGCCACAAGGCTATCGCAGAGTATGTTCAAGGCGCACTTGCTAACTACGGTATCGTTCTCAACCTTGAGAACCAGGAGTGGAACACATTCCTTAACACCCGTAAGGCAGGCGATTACACAATCGCTCGTAACGGTTGGCTTGCTGACTACAACGATCCTATCAGCTATCTTGATATGTGGATCACAGCATCAGGTAACAACGATACACAGTTCGGTAAGGGAGCACACAAGAAGCTCGCTATGTACAGCCTCGATCTCACACCTTACGGCTATGATATAAAGGTTGAAAACGGCACATGGGCAGAAACCTATGACGTTCTCATCTCAACAATCAAGTCATGCGGTGACAACGAGATTCGCTATAAGATGATGCACATCGCTGAAGATATGCTTATGGAATCAGGTTGTATCACACCTATCTACTTCTACACTGACACATACATGCTCAACAGTAAGGTAGAGGGCTTCTACTCCAACCCGCTCGGCTACAAGTACTTTATGTATTGCACAATTAAATAAGGTTTGTAGTTAAAAAACAAAACTAATGGCTTTGCCCCTCGGTTCGTCCGAGGGGCGCTTTTCGTTTGGGAAGGCAAAGCTTTCGGTACATATAAAATATTCTGAAAATAAAATCAAATCCCTGTTGACAAATCGCCCGTATAGGTGTATGATATATAAAACGAACAAATGTTCACATAAAGGAGGACGACAATATGCCGTCTTTATATAATAACAGGGTAATATTGCATTGCGATTTGAATAACTTTTTTGCCTCTGTGGAGTCGTTTTACAGACCTGAACTTAAAGATGTACCCATGGCTGTCTGCGGCAGTAAAAAAGAACGTCACGGCATAGTGCTTGCGAAAAACGACAAAGCAAAAGCGTTCGGAGTCAAGACAGCAGAGCCTATCTGGGAGGCTAAAAATAAGTGTCCCGACTTGGTTTGCGTTGAACCGCATTATGACCGTTATCTTGACTTCTCACGTCGTGCAAGAGCCATATATTCCGACTATACCGACATGGTAGAGCCGTTCGGAATAGATGAATGTTGGCTTGACGTAACGGGAAGTTCACTGCTATTCGGAACAGGTGAGGAGATTGCATATAAAATCAAGGAGAGAATCAAGTCGGAAATCGGAATCACAATTTCAGTCGGAGTCAGCTTTAACAAGATATTTGCAAAGCTCGGAAGTGACTTGAAAAAGCCCGATGCGGTGACGATCATTTCGCAGGAAAACTTCAAAGAGAAAATTTGGCATTTACCGGCAGATTCAATTATAGGTGTCGGTAAATCTACAATGAAAACACTAGAACGCATAGGATTGAGAACTATAGGAGAGGTTGCAAACTGTAGGACGGGTTTATTGGAGCTTGAACTGGGAAAGCACGGCTTAGAGCTTTGGAAAGCGGTCAATGGATATGATACATCGCCTGTATTGAATACAGATTCACTTCCAAAAGCCAAGAGTTATAGCCATGGAACGACACAGGCGAAAAATCTTACAAATGACGATGAAGTTAGGTGTACATTCGTGTCGCTTTCGGAAAGTATCGCACACAATCTTCGTAAAGACGGAGTTTTGGCATCGGTCGTATCTATTTCAATTAAAGATGAAAAACTTGCCGTAATAGAGAGGCAAAGAAAGCTCGGACAACCGACACGACTTGTTGAAACGCTCGTTTCTACCGCAATGGAGCTTTTCAGGGAAAATTGGGACTGGCATAGCGAAGTCAGAGCGGTCACGATACACGCTTGTGAATTTGTCAGTGAAAAAGATTCATGTCAATATAGTCTGTTTTGTGACAATACACGAAATGAACGACTTGAAAAACTTGAGGGCAGGGTAGACGAAATAAGAGAGAAATATGGGAATGGTGCAGTAGTCCGTGCATCGGCAATGAAAATAAAAAAGCCGGAGCAGGAGGAGGTTTACAATC
>CAYWDD010000257.1:0-2182 GCA_964456935.1 uncultured Faecalibacterium sp.
CCCATATCAGCGCACCACCTTTCGTGACGCTTGATAGTCCACCGATATAATGTTTCCTTGCATTTCGGGGAACGGTTTACCGAACACGACAATTCTTTGCGGTCGCAACCGTTCTAACATTTCATTATAACCACGCATAAAACCTGTGTGGGAATGTTTGCAGCCGATCATACCGACAGCAACCGTACCGCCTTGTTCCACACCATCAAAGCAAAACTCAAAACTGCGAGGTGTACTCCAGCTTATTGTCGGAATAACCGTCCTGCCCTTGCTTTGCCAATATGCACCTACCCAACGGTTTTTTGCAACGCTTTCAAGTTGCCGCCACAGATCCATATCTGCATATGTTGAAAAATCAGGTGTGAGCAGAAACGCATATTGAGAATAGCGTGGCAGAGAACGGTCGGGATGGTCATAAGTTCCCGAAAACCGATAATCGTCCACAAAGAAGTGTACGCCTTTTTTCTTGTTTGTCTCATTATCATTTGCTCGTGTATCCGAACAGGCTATCAACTCAACATTGTCTGCAACCATGTCCTGTTTCTTGACAAGCGGAATCCCCCACTTGCCTACAGATTCAAATGAATTTCTCATAAACAGCGGGTCTTCCCGCATAGATTTACTTGTAGATTTCACAATAGCTCCTCCGTTGAAAAACTTATAAAATTGTTGCATTTTTCTCCGAACGGTGCTAAACTGAATTGATGCATCTCTGAATAGCAATATTCGGAGTACGGGCACTTTGTGGATTGGTTCCAGCAATCTGCAAAGTGCTTTTTATTTTTACCTACATTCAATCGCATCACTGCCTTTCTTAATATACTTTATCAATTAACGCCGACGTAATCCTCAAAAACATCGTCAAACACCAATTGTAGCAACTTTTCCGCCTTCTTTAATTGCCTTTCATCTAATTTGGATAGATTTCTTTGAAGATATATCAGTCGTTCATTAATTTCGGGTGCATCGGCAATATCGGTGTTGCCGAGAAGATAGTCTGTTGTCGTATCAAGTGCTCTCGCAATGCGGGAAAGCACCTCTCCGCTCGGAGTACGAACGCCTTTTGCATAGTAAGACATTGCAGACTCCGTAATGTTTGCTCTTTTTGAAAGTTCCTTCTGCGAAAAGCCTTTTGCTTTTATCAGAGCGGTCAGTCTTTCGTTAAACACAGACACACAGCCGCCTCCATTTCCGATATTTTCCGCCTGCAATTGTATCGCAGCTCACCAATATTGTCAAGTGTAATTGATGTAAAAATTTGATTACAAAGTCTTACAACACAATATATTGTAAGTATGCGTGGCGGTCACTTGACATTTTTATAATTTTTGTCGCCAATTATATCTAACCGTCAATGCATTTGTTTGCGCAAAAAGTTTCATAAAATCCCAAAAAGTATCGCAGAATACCGTTACGTACAAAACCGCATTTTAGACTTGATTGTCAAAATGACAATCAAGTCTAAATCGTCACAAATTCACAAAACAAAGAGACTTTAACATTTTACCGTTAAAGTCTCTTTGTTTTTACGCTATAAAGCTCATTATGAGCGGGATGGTTATCATACTAAGGGCGGTGCTTATGAATATTTCTTCCGAGGATTCGATACCGTCTCTGCCGTGCTCGAGGCCGAGGATGGTGCAGACGATAGCCGTCGGGGTCGACATAAGCGCGACTATGACGCCGAGCATGACGGGGTCGCTTATAAAGAAGTGCAGCACAAACCACACCGCAAGCGGGCAAACGACAAGTCTGACAAGGCTCAAAAGATACAGTCTCGGCTGAGTAAGCGCTTCCTTGACCGAAACGGGCCCCAGCGATATGCCCACGCACATCATGCTGAGCGGCACTGTAGCGGAGGCGATCGTACCGCAAATGTCGTCTATGATCGCGGGGATCGGTATGCGCAAGCTGAATATCAAAACGGCGGTTAGCGTTGCGATTATCGGAGCGTTTATCGCCTTTTTGAGCTTAAATCCCCCGCTCTCCCCGTCATTTTTCGACAACATCATTATGCCCACGGTGTACAGCAGCAGGTTAAACGGGATACCCGACAGCGACGCAAGGAAAAGCTGATCTTCTCCGAACACCGCCGTGACAACGGGGTAGCCGACAAATGCCGTATTCATAAACGCCACGAGCAGACGGTACATTCCCCTGTCGCCGTTTTTTATGCCGAGCA
>CAYWDD010000258.1:0-2147 GCA_964456935.1 uncultured Faecalibacterium sp.
AGGGCGGGCGACGGGTGCGGACGTGTACCGCCTCACGCTGCAGGCGTGAGGCGGTGCCGGACGTGCCCGTGTCCTTTGGCGGACGGGAGGGGCTCGATGCCCCTCCCGGTCGCTTTCAAGCCGATATGAAATGAAATTTGCAATGTT
Organism: uncultured Faecalibacterium sp.; assembly: GCA_964456935.1. Lineage (GTDB taxonomy): Bacteria > Bacillota > Clostridia > Oscillospirales > Acutalibacteraceae > UBA6857. The sequence goes on from CAYWDD010000258.1 coordinate 148, forward strand.
GAGTATAATTCAAAAAATAAGGTGAAAAATATTTCCGTAAGGAGAGATGTATATGTCGATATCCAAAGATGAATACGGAAAAATGACTGACAAGGCTTCACCGCCTTCACCGACCTTGAAAAACTGTTGCTTTGCTTTTTTGATAGGCGGTTTTATCTGCATGATAGGACAGGTGATATTCGATCTGTGTCAGATGCAGGGAATCGAAGAAACAACCTGCAGAGCGATAGTTTCAATGAGCTTGGTTCTTTTGACGGCTGTTTTGACAGGTATAGGTGTGTTCGACAAGATAGCAAAATTTGCCGGTGCAGGCACAATGGTGCCGATAACGGGCTTTGCAAACTCGATAGTTTCACCTGCTATGGAGTTTAAAAGCGAGGGAAAAATTCTAGGCACAGCGGCAAATATGTTCAAAATAGCAGGTCCCGTCATAGTTTACGGCTGTTCAAGTGCCGTCCTTTACGGAATTATCATCTATATCTTTAAGCTGTATTGAGAGGAGAAAATCATGGCAAAACGACTCGGTACACATACAATTGAGCTTGACTCAAAGCCTCATATCCTGTCAAATGCCGCTGTTGTCGGCAAAAAAGAGGGAGAAGGCCCGTTAAGTGATGAATTTGACTTAATAAGCGAGGATACAACGCTTGGCGAAGAAACGTGGGAAAAATCGGAAAGCACAATATTGAAAAAGGCGGTAGCGACAGCTTTAGACAAGGCACAGCTTAAGCCCGATGACATACAAACGATATTTTCGGGCGACCTTTTGAATCAATGTATCGGTTCAAGTTTCGGACTGCGTGAGTTTGAAATTCCCTTTGTCGGAGTATACGGAGCGTGTTCGACAATGGCTCTGTCGCTGTGTATGGCTTGTCTTGCGATAGAAAGCGGTGCATATAAAAAAGCAATGGCGGCAACATCATCGCATTTCTGCTCAGCCGAAAAACAGTTCAGATATCCGCTTGAATACGGCGGACAGCGACCGCCCTCGGCACAGTGGACGGTTACAGGCGCAGGAGCGGTGATACTCGACAATAAAGTAGGTTCACCGTATGTAGACGCTATCCACATAGGAACGATAAGAGATCTCGGGATAAAGGACGGCAATAACATGGGTGCGGCAATGGCGCCTGCGGCAAAGAAAACGATATGCGACTTTCTGTGTGACACGCAAACTAAACCCGAAGATTACGACATGATCTTGACAGGGGACTTGGGTGATATCGGCTCAAGGCTTTTGAAAGAGCTGCTTATGAAAGAAAACAATATCGACATTTCATCTGTTCATAATGACTGCGGACTGATGATATATAACCTTGACACCCAGGACGTTCATTCGGGAGGATCGGGTTGCGGTTGCAGTGCGAGCGTCTTATGCTCAAAGATATTGAACGGGTTTCGAACCGGTGTTTATAAGAAAATTATGTTCGTAGCGACAGGAGCATTGATGTCACCGACGTCAAGTTTGCAAGGTGAAAGCATTCCCGGAATAGCTCACGGCGTCATAATAAAAGCCTAAAGGAGGAAAACCATGGATATTTTTTCAAGTTTTAAATGCGTAGCCTGTCTTTTGAAAGCACTCAAAGTTTTACATTGGGTCAAAAAAGCTGTGTGCGTAAGTATCATATGTATCATATCCGCTGTTGCGTTTATAAGCCTTTCGCAAAACAGCAACGAAGTAAAACGCATTGCAAAGCAGATCAAAAAGAAGGTGATGTAATGGGCATAGATTTATTGTGGGCATTTCTCATCGGAGGAGCGATATGCGTCGTAGGTCAGTTGCTCATTGACTTTACAAAGCTGACGCCGGGAAAGATTCTTGTCATGTTTGTCGTAATAGGGGTATTCTTAAGTGCCATAGGAGTGTATAAGCCGTTTGTCGAATTTGCAGGTTGCGGTGCGACTGTGCCGCTGACAGGGTTCGGACATTCACTTGGAGAGGGAACGAAAAAAGCGATATCCGAGGGCGGTGCTATCGGAATCGTCACAGGTGGCTTAAC
>CAYWDD010000259.1:0-2145 GCA_964456935.1 uncultured Faecalibacterium sp.
CATTTTCATAGTTTCCGTTTGTGTGATGAACAAATATGTAATTTACATTTTTTATCTTTCCTGCCGCCTGACGGCAAAAGCTACGCACGGGAGCAGCAAGAGAGAACACCCAAATCGGGGAGCAAACCGTAATTTTATCATAGGCAGAAAGGTCGATAGCTGTTTTCTCTATCGGCATATCCCACTTATGCATACCGAACCGTCCGCACCACCAAAAGCCGAGTGTACCGTCTGTTTTTTCGGTTGATTTTATCTCATAAACGTCCGCACCTATTCGATTTGCTGTCTCATATGCGACACTTTTGACATATCCCATGCGTGAGAAGTAAACTATCAACTTGGTTTTGTCCGTGCCGATGTTCGGGTAATCTGCGATGTCAACCGAAAACTCTTCTTGCTTTCTAAACACCCATGCCGCATACCCTGTGACAGCTTGTGAAAATCCGAAGATAAAGTATGCTATCGACATAAAGTTCGGTGGAAACATATAAAATTGAATGCATATCCACAGCATAAGTGTAACACCGAAAATACCACCCAAAAGCACACCGAGTTTCTTCTTTTTCAAAAGCAGTCCCGCTGCCGTAAGGTTTGTAATTCCGTTGACAATGAGTAATGCCCAACCCGAGAAAGTAAAATCTTGAAACACCTTTTGTGCAAAAGGCAGCACTTGAAAATACGGCAACATAGCGTCCATGCCGAGTGTTTTTCCGCTGGGGTCAATGAGCATAGCTAACGAACCTGCCACTGCTCCGATACCGATAAACAAAGTCCAAAACATCAGCCACCGACGAGTGGTGTTATATCTCGATTTCACCTTAAATCACTCCTCGATTTTGAAGCTTCTTTTGCTGATTTCAGCCACCTATCCCTCGTCATAACATTCGTATGTCCGACTCGCACCTCGTTCATCAGCGGTACGGGTACGTCATCGCAAGTGTGATGATAAACGAAACCGAGTTTTTCCTGTACTCGTTTCGACTTTTCGTTTCCGTCATAGTAACCGCACCATACTGTCGTCATACCGATATCTTCAAATGCATGGCGGAGAATTTCGTTTGCCGCCTCGGGCATATAGCCTCTTCCCCAAAACGGCTTGCCGAGCCAGTAACCGAGTTCGCACTCATTGTCCCTGTCGGTCATATCGGTGTAACCGTTAAGTTTGAGTTCGATAGAACCTATCGCTTTATCGTTGCCCTTTTCGCATATAGCATAACATTCACTGCCGTTTAGCACATTTTGAATGATACTGAGGCTTTCTTCTATGGATTTATGCACTTGCCAGCCGGCAATCGGTCCGACATCGGGATCTTTTGCGTATTCGTATAGGCTTTTTGCATCTGACTCTTGCCAGTGGCGAAGAATCAGACGTTCTGTTTCAAATCTTGAATCTTTCATTTTACCTTGTTCCTTTTATCCAACTGTCTAAAAACTCCATTTGCTCTGCGGTGTGGAACCAATGCTCACCGTCCTGCATGACAGTCAGTTTCGCACCATGCTTATTTGCAAAGGTACGCATAGTTTCCATGTCGGTCAAGTTGTCCTTGCCACCGTATAATATTTCTGTAGGCACGTTCCATTTTATGGGATTATCTCGTATAAATGAAAGATATTCCCACGACAGCGTTTCACCGAAATCGGTTTCGATTTCTCCTTTTTGTGAAAGCTCGTCCTCTGTCACGTTTGCCCATTTCATCATGTTGCAAATCAGCTTTTCCATATCCACAACAGGGGAGATGAAATACGCTTTTTCTATTTTCTCCTGAGGCAATGTACACATAGAAAAGTATGCACCGATACTGTTTGCAATGAGAATTACACGGTCGTAGTTTTCCGACAGTCTTTCAAATACAGACGGAAATTCCGCTTTCGCCTCCCACGGTGTCTTTGCATTGTAATCAAGCCCCACAGCATTATGGCAGGGGAACAGCGACTTATAATGTTCGACCTCGTTCGGTGTACCGCCCTTGCCGTGAACGTATAGAATTAAGTCGGACTTTCTTTCGATTCTCTCAAACACAATTTTTTGTTCTTTCATAAATATCTTTTTCACTTCATAGCCGTATTCGCTCAATTCTTTTTTGTATCGTAAGAATGAATGGTCAACGGGAATGCCGACTATATTCTCGATTTCTTCAAAGGTAA
>CAYWDD010000260.1:0-2143 GCA_964456935.1 uncultured Faecalibacterium sp.
AAGGCGGCAGATTGCGTACTCCCCGAGCCGCAAGGCGAGTGGGAGTGCCAATCTGTCGCCCCGATGATGAGAGTCAGGTAAGATAAAAGTTTAAAGGCTGTGGAAATTGGAAGTTAAGCGGTTAAGTGCAAATTTCCCACTGTGCAGAGAGCTAAAACCCTGCACAACAATTTTGCATTTTGCCCTTTGCATTTTGCATTTAAAAACTCCTCCCTCCTGCCTACCACCTAATATCTACTTATTAACACCTCTCCAAAAAATTTAGAATTCTTTAATATTTCTCTTGACTTAATTCACAATTTAGTGTATATTTAAGAAAATACCGACATTCTATTTTTAGGAGGCAAAAAACGTGAAAAAACTTATTTCAGTTGTACTTGCAGTTGTAATGCTGTTTAGTATGGCTATCCCCGCTTCTGCGGCATGGGGATTCAGCAGCAGCAACAAAAACCCGATAATCTACATCAGAGGTAACGGAAACATAATCTTTGATAATGACGGTGAACAGGCTTATCCGCTCACCATGACGGCAGACGTTATGACAACCACCTTGGTTGACGCTTTGATGGACGACTTTGTCAAAGCCGTTACCCTCGGCAAATGGGACGCATATTATGAGGCTTTTGAAACGGAAGTCGCTAAGATTTACGAGAGAAGTGTCCTTGACGAAAACGGTGACATTGCCAACGGTTCCGGTATCAATGGTTGGTACTATTACCTTAACGACGTCAACATGAACTCGAATTACCTGAAAGCCGACGGCAATTCCGACCTTTTCGATTATACTTTCTGGTACGATTGGCGTCTTGATCCGTTTGAAATTGCAGACCAACTTGACGATTACATAGATCATGTACTCGCAGTTACGGGAGCAACGAAAGTTTCTATCGTCGGCAAGTGCCTTGGTGGTTCATTCCTTCTCGGATACCTCGCAAAATACGGCGGTTCAAAGATTAGCCGTGTCGCATTTGACTGTACTGTAGGCGGCGGCTGTGAAGAGGCAAGTGACCTCTTCAGCGGAAAGGCGAACGTTGACTTTGAGGCACTCGAAAGAGATTTCACAGACCAGAGTTTTGAAGAAACAAACAAAGCAGAGCCGGATTCTTCACAGATAGTTTTAACTAACTTCATCAAGGCAACACTCAACGTAGTAAACGAAACAGACCGTTTACATCTTACCGAAAAGGCTGTAAACGACATCTATAAAAAGCTTTCAACAGAGCTTACTCCCAGACTTTGCATGGCAACTTTCGGTACATGGCCGGGTTACTGGACAAACGTAACCAAGGAGAGCTATGAAGAGGCTAAGAACCTCATTTTCTACGGTGCTTGTGAGGATTATGCAGAGAAGTATAAGGGACTTATCGAAAAGCTTGACAGATATGACGAGCTTGTACGTCAGCGTATTCCCGAGCTTCTCAGCTCAATCAAAGACAGCGGCGTAGACTTCGGTGTACTTTCAAAATACGGTTATCAGTTATCACCGCTCATCGACAGCAACGAAATGTTAGGTGACGCTTTAGTATCACTTAAATCCTCATCTTTCGGGGCTACCTGCTCAACAGTCAACGGTACTTTAAGCGATGAATATATCGCACAAAGACAGCAGGACGGTTACGGGAAGTATATCGCACCTGACAAACAGGTCGATGCATCGACTTGTGTATTCCCCGATTCGACATGGTTCATAAAGGGCATGACCCACGAAAACTGGGCAGACTGCAACGATCAACTGGTTTACACGATACTTACATCTAAAGAACCGCTGACAGTTGACAGCATGGAACAGTATCCGCAGTTCATGATTTACGATGATGACGCAGACAACATCTATCCCATGACAGCAGAGAACTGCAACGTCACAAACTGGAACGCAAGCGAAATAGCTACGCACGACTTCAAGGAATATGTTAAGTCAGTATTCGAGTGGCTCAAAGCATTTATATCTTTGATAGTAAACAAGATAGTAAACCGTGCAGCATAATTAAACAATTGATAAAAAGCCGTTACTCTTCGGAGTAGCGGCGTTTTGCTTTTGCGAACGCAGTGAGCAGCGGAGCGACCGCCGAAGGCGGTTGCGGAGCGTAAGGCGGCAGATTGCGTACTCCCCGAGCCGCAAGGCTTGGGGAGTGCCAATCTGCCG
>CAYWDD010000261.1:0-2132 GCA_964456935.1 uncultured Faecalibacterium sp.
CAAGACTTAAGTACAGATATCTTGACCTTCGTCGCCCTGACCTTCAGAGAAATATCCTCATGCGTCACAAGATAACTAAGATAACCCGTGACTATTTCGATGACAACGGATTTATCGAAATAGAAACACCTATGCTTATCAAGTCAACACCCGAGGGAGCAAGAGATTTCATTGTACCGTCAAGAATACACAACGGTTCATTCTACGCTTTGCCGCAGTCACCCCAGCTGTACAAACAGCTTTCAATGGTTGCAGGTTTTGACAGATATATGCAGATCGCACGTTGTTTCCGTGACGAGGACCTCAGAGCCGACCGTCAGCCCGAGTTTACTCAGGTCGATGTCGAAATGAGCTTTGTCGATATGGAGGACGTTCTCGAAATAGGCGAGGGATACATGAAACGTGTATTCAAGGAGGCACTCGGAGTAGACATAGTTACTCCGCTCCCGAGATTGACCTATAAAGAGGCAATGGAGCGTTTCGGTTCGGACAAACCCGACACAAGATACGCAATGGAACTTTATGATATCAGCGACATAGTTAAAGACTGCGGATTCTCGGTATTCACTTCGGCTATCGAGTCAAAGGGCAGCGTCAGAGCTATCACGGCTAAGAATGCAGTGTCGGTACTGACAAGAAAAGAAATAGATAAGCTTGTCGAAACAGCTAAGGGCATAGGAGGTAAGGGTCTTGCATGGATAAGACTCAATGAGGACGGCACTATGTCATCATCGTTTGCAAAGTTCATGTCAGAGGACGAAATGAAAGCCATCCTCGAAAAAGGCGATGCAAAGCCGGGTGACGTTGTGCTTGTCGTAGCCGATGCTAAGAACAGCATAGTATTTACTGTTTTGGGTGCTTTACGTCAGATAATCGCAAAGCGACTTGACATAATCCCCAAAGATAAATATAATCTCCTGTGGATAGTTGAGTTCCCGTTCTTTGACTGGGACGAAGAACTTCAGCAATTTGTTGCGATGCACCACCCGTTCACCGCACCTCTTGATGAATGTCTTGACTATCTTGAAACAGACAAGGCAAACGTCAGAGCCAAGGCATATGACCTTGTTCTTAACGGAATCGAGCTTTGCTCAGGCTCTATCCGTATCACGAACCCCGATCTTCAGGCAAGAATATTCACACTTCTCGGTCTTTCCGATGAGGAGGCACAGCAGAAGTTCGGATATCTTCTTGATGCATTCAAGTTCGGAGCACCCCCTCACGGCGGTTTCGGTATAGGTCTTGACAGACTTTGTATGCAGATGCTCCGTTGTGAAACACTCAGAGATGTTATAGCTTATCCGAAGGTACAAAATGCAAGTGAACCGATGACAGATTGCCCGTCACCCGTAGGCGACGATCAACTTGTCGATCTCGGAATAAAGCTTTTGGAAGAAGAAAAGTAAGACGAAAACATGATAAGAGCTGTCGCAATCAACATTTGCGACAGCTTTTTTCCGTCTGTTCGACAGGCAAGTTTCCAACGCCGTCATCGACCCTCCCACGGCTGCCGCCGTGGGAGGGTACGCTGCCGCCGTTCCGCCCGCCCTGCGGGCGGGCTTATCAAACAAACTGTTGACACCGCCTAAAATGAGTGCTAAAATAAAGTTAATTATTAACAAACTTTGAAAAAGGAGAATTTTTTATGGCAGGAACAGAAGAATACATAAAAGAGTACGGTCACATTTCGTTTGACGAAAAGCCGTTCGGTGATGCTGACGATATCGCAATTTGCGAGGCTTTCTATATGCCGCTTGAAAAGGTCGTTTCACCGAGTTTTGACGATGAGCCGAGAAACTTTACCGACGTTGCAAACGATATGTTCGCTTATATGGGCAACAAACATAAAGCTCTGGGTCTGATGATAACCAAGACACCCAGCATAAAGCTTATGGAAATGTCAAAGACAAGACGTTTTGCGGAAACGAAAATCGTTGCCTGTCAAGAGGTCTTTCGTACCGACCCGGCTGTTCAGTTTGCCGCCGCAACATTTATTTTGCCCGACGGCACTCTCGTCATACCCTTCAGAGGCACGGACGACACGATAGCAGGCTGGAAAGAGGACATCGACTTATATATAAGAAAGGGTATCCCCTCACATAAGCTTGCGGTCGATTATATCGAAAAAGCGG
>CAYWDD010000262.1:0-2080 GCA_964456935.1 uncultured Faecalibacterium sp.
GGTATGAATTTAGGCTCTGTTGTCATGATAGTCCTGCCTGCCGATGATTGCGGAAGTTCGTCCATAGCTCTTTCTTTTTTAAAGCTGTCCTCAATGTTCGGCAGAACGAAAGCGTCCATAAACCTCTTTATAAAAGTTGATTTTCCCGTTCTGACAGGTCCGACAACACCGATATAAATATCACCTTGAGTTCTGGCGGCAATATCGGAATATATGCTTGTATCAGTCATTGATTTTCCTCCGTTCGATATTCGTTTGTAAAATCTTATGCTGTTTCGGGTGTGAAATATTCAAGTATTGCCGATTTTCAAGGCGTAGATATATTAAATTTTAAAAAACACTCAAAAAGCATTTGAAAAAAATTTTGTTTTGTGCTACAATTATGTCAACGAGTTGCAGAAATGCGTAAGTCCGGTTATTGGGCTTACGCATTATTTTTTTGCTTTGATACAGTTAGATGTTGAAGTTTAGAAGTCGATCGACTGCTTTGGCCTATTGCTATTTGCAAGTTCGATGGTCAGCGGCGGCATCGGCACCTGCTAGCATAGTGCCTACGGCACACGCTCACAGGTACACTCTGCCACCGCTCCGCCCGCCCTGCGGGCGGGCGGCTTCACCCCAACCGTTAGCAAAGCATTTTAATTTTGGAGGTAAACTAAATGCAAGAACAAAACAATTCGTACCTTATAACGGAAAAGGTCGGCAAACTTATGAAAAAATATGCCGTTCCGTGTATCATCTCATTGCTGGTCGGTGCTTTATACAATATCGTTGACCAAATTTTCATCGCAAACGCAACATATCTCGGCTCATACGGAAATGCCGCAAATACGGTCGTCTTTCCGCTTACGGTCATAGCTCTCGGTATAGCGGTTATGATAGGCGACGGCTGCTGCGCATTTGTGAGCATCTCACTCGGAGAAAAGAAACCCGAGAATGCCGCAAAAAGTGTCGGAAATTCAGTTCTGCTCTCTGTTGTTTCAAGCGTAGTGCTGACAGCTGTTTATTTAATCTTTGCCGAACCGATACTCACTGCGTTCGGAGGAAATGTAAACCCTGAAACATTTGAGCTTTCAAAAGAATATTTTTTCTGGATATCTCTCGGTATCCCGTTTTATATGTTCGGGCAGGCTATGAATCCCATAATCAGAGCAGACGGAAGTCCGAAATTCGCAATGATATCCACGTTGATAGGAGCGGTACTTAACATTATCCTTGACCCGATATTCATATTTGTGTTCAAATGGGGAATGATGGGTGCGGCAGTTGCAACAGTCATAGGTCAGATAGCAACTGCGGTTTTATCCGTAGTATACTTGTGCAGAGCGAAAATGATCAAGCCTTGTTTTTCGGATCTTAAACCTGACGGACACATCTTGACAAAAACGCTTTCTCTCGGACTGTGCAGTTTCTTAGCTCAAATATCGCTCGTTGCGGCAATGGCAGCTATAAATAATATGATAAGAAAATACGGTGCATTGGACCCCGTTTTCGGTCAGCAACAGTATTCGCAGATCCCTATGGCGGTAGTCGGAATAGTCATGAAGTTTTTTCAGATAGTTATTTCCGTAGTCATAGGAATGGCGGCAGGTTGCATTCCCATTGTCGGATATAATATGGGAGCAAAAAAGTCAGACAGAGTAAAATCTCTCTTTACAAAGCTCCTTATAGCTGAGTCATGCATCGGAGCGATTGCACTTGTTATAGTCGAACTTTTCCCCGGTGTACTCATAAAGATATTCGGTGCTGCAAACGAAAGCGTCTATTATACTGACTTTGCGGTCAAAGCGTTCAGAATCTATCTTTGCATGATAGTCTTGGCTTGTATCAACAAAGCTACATTCATATTTCTTCAAGCCATGGGTAAGGCTGTCGAATCGACAATGCTTTCAATGGTGCGTGAAATAGTGTTCGGTGTGGGATTTGCTCTTATATTGCCGATATTCTTCGGACTTGACGGTGTTCTTTATTCCATGCCTGTTTCGGACGTGCTTACAGCGGTGATATCGGTTATCATAATCATTAAAACATACAGACAGTTGAATAAAAGAGATATATCATCTGTTCAAGACACAGAATA
>CAYWDD010000263.1:0-2065 GCA_964456935.1 uncultured Faecalibacterium sp.
CCATTCGGGCTTTACACCTATTAAGAGGCACGCCTTGATTGCAGAGGCAAGTGACACGCCCACGTGACTTTTAGCTCCTGTGTGGTACAAGGGAGGTATGCAGAGGAAAACGTCGTCTTTCTGCTGACCGTGGTGGTTCTGCTCCGTCAAAGCCGAGCAGTAAAGAGCCTTGTGGCTGTGGAGTATGGCTTTGGGGAAACCTGTCGTACCCGAAGAAAAGTATATTGCGGCATCATCGTCCTCACTTAAAGCTATCGGGGGATTGGTTGACGAGCAGAAATTCATAAGTTTTAAACATTCTTCGGCGTACTCGGGAGAATCGTGACCGACAAAGAGCTTTGTGTGAACACAGTCGATGTCGTCTTTGATATTGTCGATTCTTGTGACGAACTCAGGGCCGAAAACCAAAATCTCGATATCCGCAAGGTCTATGCAGTACTTGATTTCATCGGAAGAGAATCTGAAGTTCATCGGAACGGCGATACAACCTGCTTTCAAGATGCCGAAATATATCGGCAGCCATTCAAGGCAATTCATAAGAAGTATGCCGACTTTTGTGCCTCTCTTTGTTCCTCTGCTCAACAGCAGGTTTGCAAAGCGGTTAGCTCTGCGGTCAAAATCTCTCCACGAAAGCTCTCTGCGGTAGGGGGCATCGGGTTGAGCCTCTGCGATAAGGCTAGCCTCTCGCCATGTGACGGCATTGTCCCTTTCCTCGGACGGATTGATTTCGACCAAAGCCGTATCGGAACCGTATAATCTTGAATTTCTTTCCAAAAAATCAGTAATAACCATAATGTGATCCTTTCGTGTTCTATTTTAGACCCTAGATACTAGATGCTAGATGCTAGATGTTGTAATATTTAGATTGTTTATAGTGGGGAAGTTATTGCGTGTCTGAACCCCTCTGTCATAATCCGTGAAACGGATTATGACATCTCCCCTTTCAGGGGCGACAAGAGTGAACCTCTTGCAGAAACCTATGTCTCGACTCCACTTTAGGAAATTCCCCTGTTAGGGGAAGTATCACGGAATGACAAAAGGGTGCCCGTTCCCAGAGGGGTTCAGCCACGCAACGGCTTCCCCACTGTGCAACAGTCTAAAAATCAGAACGTCTTGTTGTGTACCCCATGTCAAGTACAATTTTGATTTTTAGTCTTAGATATCTGTAAAAATGTGGTATACTGTCAATTTGTCACTAAGCAGGATAAGGCAACGCTGAGGAGCGACCTGAGCGGCTTAGTGATCCGGGAGGCAGTGTGTTACAAAATGCACTGTCTTTTTCACTGCCTTCCGGTTCAATGCGTTAAACCTCGGGGTTCGGGGCAGAGCCCCGTAAATATTATGATGACCGAATATTTTGCACTGTCCGCTTTTTGGGGTTTTGATTTTCAGCCCTGTTCTTTTTCAGGGTACGTCTCCTCATCGGTCTAAAATATGTGTGTCCATTTTTATGGGTACAGTTTATCTAACATCTAATGTCTAGCATCTAACATCTAGAATGCATTTTGCATTTAAAATCGCCCTCCGCACATCAACTGTGCAGAGGGCGAAAATTCACGGTACCACCTCTGTTTGCCGCATCATCACTGCTACGACCTCATCGGGACACAAGTCATGTCCTTCACGCTTTATCGGGCGTACCCGTCTTCGTCTACTTACGGAAGGCAAGTTCCGTGTTCGGGAAGCGGCTCGGAAAGGTATTCGGTCAAAAGTCCACCGCTGTCTTGCACCGACCGACAGCTCTCTGAGGCTTTCTTAAGACTTACTTATTTTCGTCACAGCCTTGTTTTGCTATGGGTATACTTTAGCACTTTTAGGTGATAAAGTCAACCGTCTTTTTGCACAAACTTAGGGTGTGAGTTTGGGGGAATAGTGTGGAAAGTGACGGGGAAATTAAAGGGCAAAATGCAAAATTATTGTGCTGACTTTTAGCTCTCTGCACAGTGGGAAATTTGTGCTTAACCGCTTGACATTCGGTTTCCACAGCCTTTAAACTTTTATCTTATCCGACTCTCATCAACGGGGCGGCAGATTGGCACTCCCTCTCGCCTTGCGGCTCGGGGAG
>CAYWDD010000264.1:0-2040 GCA_964456935.1 uncultured Faecalibacterium sp.
CCACAAAATAGGTGCGGCATCGGAAAGCGTTCCTTTAAGTCTTTCGTGACGGCACATGAGAGCTTTATAGCAAAGTTCCAGACGTTCATCGAATATCTTCCAAAACTTATCAAGGTTTCCGCCCGACGAAAGAGCGATGTCAACAAGGTTGAGTGTGACAACACCTTGATTGAATCTGCCGTAAAACTTGTAGTTGCCGTTCTCGTCTTTCCACGGTGACAGAGCACTTCTGCAACCCATTACGGGGAAACAGTTGCCCTCTTTGAGTTCTTTCATCTTCTTCTCGGAGATATAATCGGGAACAAGCCTTTTTGCCGTACACTTTGCGGCAAGCTTTGTCAGGTAATAGTAAGGCGAATCCTCGTTTATGTTGTCCTCTTCGAGTACATATATAAGTTTCGGGAATGCCGGTGTTACCCAGACACCTTTTTCGTTCTTGACACCTTGGTATCTCTGCTCCAAAGCCTCTTCTATGATTATCGCAAGGTCTTTCTTTTCCTGCTCGTTCTTAGCCTCGCCCAAGTACATGAACACAGTGACAAACGGAGCTTGACCGTTAGTTGTCAGCAGCGTTACGACCTGATACTGTATCGTCTGAACGCCCTTGCGTATCTCCTCACGGAGTCTTTTTTCGACCATGCTGTCGATACATTCCTTTGTGACCTCGTGACCGATGTCTTTTATCTCGTCAAGCACGCAGGCTCTTATCTTGTCACGGCTGACTTGTACAAACGGAGCAAGGTGAGCAAGCGAAATCGACTGACCGCCGTACTGATTTGACGCAACTTGGGCAATTATCTGAGTTGCGATATTGCAAGCTGTTGAAAAGCTGTGCGGTCTTTCTATAAGCGTTCCCGTGATGACAGTTCCGTTTTGGAGCATATCTTCAAGGTTGACAAGGTCGCAGTTATGCATATGCTGAGCGAAATAGTCCATGTCGTGGAAATGTATGATACCCTCGTTGTGGGCATCGACTATTTCTTTGGGAAGAAGTATTCTGCTTGTGATGTCTTTTGAAACTTCACCTGCCATATAGTCTCTTTGCGTTGAGTTTACGACGGGATTTTTGTTTGAGTTTTCCTGCTTGACTTCTTCGTTGTTGCACTCGATAAGGCTCAATATTTTGTCGTCCGTTGTGTTTGACTGACGGACAAGCTCTCTTGTGTAACGGTAGGTTATATATGACTTTGCAACCTCATATGCACCGTGAGCCATTATCTGTTTTTCGACCATATCCTGAATTTCTTCGACACCTGCAACTCTGCCGAGTTTTTCACATGAAAGCACAACGGAGTCGGCAATTCTTTGTATTTGCATAGGTGTCATGCGTATTTTTTCGTCAACGGTTTCATTTGCCTTACTTGTGGCAACGATTATCTTCGTTATATCGAACACGGCCTCCGAGCCGTTTCTCTTGATAATTTTCATATTATCCCTCCAAACAATATATAGTGTCAGATTCTTCTATAGGATAGCATATATTGTGTGAAGTGTCAAGGAAAAATACAAATGAGGTTAGTAAAATGAAGTAGAAAAATAAGCATTAAATTTTGTGAAAATTGACGGAAGCGGAGCGTTAGGCGGTTGTGACAAAAGCTTAAAGGCTGCAGAAAGCGAAAGTACCCCTCTGTCACGGCAAAGCCGTGACATCTCCCCTTTCAGGGGCGACAAGAAATTGTGCAAAAACTAAAAGTTTGCACATCTACTACCTAAAATCTATAATTTGAGTCTTTCTTTCAGCTACGCCCTTGACACCCTCTCGCTTACGCTCAAGGGTGTGCAAAATCGTAGCTTGCCGCCCCTCCGCCCCGGCACCCCACCCGCCTTAACAAAAACGCTGTCGCAAACTGCAAGTTTGCGACAGCGTTAAACTATCATTTTAAATTATGCTGCCTCGTTGCCCTGTGAAAGGTTTCCGAATAAGGTTACTACTACCTTGAACAGCTTTATAACAGCTGAAACGACTGCCTTGATCTTTGCGGTCAAGTCGAAGTTGTCATACTTTGCCGCAAGGTCTTTTATCCAGTCGGAAGAATCCGA
>CAYWDD010000265.1:0-2037 GCA_964456935.1 uncultured Faecalibacterium sp.
CTGCACCGAACATCTGACGGAATGCAAGACGGCCGATACGACCGAAACCGTTAATAGCAACTTTAACTGACATTTTGAATACCTCCAAAATTTAATTATAAATTGATGGTTACATAAATTTACCTGTAACATAGTATTACATTTTTGCAGATTTTTCAAGTCTTTATGTGAAAAAATTAACCAAATTTGTAAACTTTCGTTAATCTGAACAAAATATCGTTCTTCTGAGGGCAAAAGGGCATAATACTGACGAAAATTTTTGACGCTCGGAGGTGAAAAAATGCACGACGAATTTTTAAAAATGTCGGATTCGATACTTTCTCTACCCCCGACTATCGAAAATGAAGTGTTAATAAGACAGCTAAGTCACAGATTTTTAAGCGATATTAAGCTGTCCGGTAAGGAAGAAAAGTATAAAAACGAAGTTCGTCTTTGTTTACGGCATATGGAAAAGCTTGAAAGAAATCTTATCTTAACCGGAAAATGTGATGATTTTCGTTTCTCTTTTTCCGATATCGGGTACGCTGTGGGGAACTGCGTTATTGCCTGCGATACGCTATTAGCTAAAAGCGACAGTGTTTTGACGTTTTTATCGTCGGGAAAGGTTGAGTGTGTTTTCAGCTTAAAGCTTATTACAAAAGCCGTGATATCGGCAGCAGAGATTTTCCTTCTGCAAAGTCGGAGTTCTATTATCGAGTTCAGCTTGAAAAAGATAAAAAGTGCAACTGTATTATCGGCTTTTTGTGACTGCGGTAATCAAGATATTTTTGTCTTTGATGAAAACAAAGACAATATTGAACTTCTGAGAAAAATCGCACACCTACATTCGGGTGCTTGCGTATCCTTTTCAAAAGATGACGGTGCGTACATCATAATAAGTATCTCCGATAAACTCAAAGGTGAAAATACACCTTGCAAACCTCCCTCATATATAGACCTTTTGTTGGATAAATTTTCCGATATATACATTGGACTGAGCAATATTGATGAAATTACGTTTTCGTGATTGACTTTGTACCTATTTGTGCTATAATTTAATATGTATAATTTTGTAAACATACGAAAGGAAAAGTAAAATGAAACTTGTTGAAAAAGAATTCATGCCCGTCATTCTCGGTGCAGATATAACAGCATACAGTCTTGCCCGTTCATTCCATGAGGAATACGGAATAAAGTCACTCGTTTTAAGCCGTTTACAGGCTAAGATAATATCCGAAAGTAAGATTTGCGAGAACCGTGTTTTTGCGGGCCTTGATAAGTCCGAGGTACTCATAGAAAAGCTTTTGGAAATAGGCAAGGAATTTGAGGGCAAGAAAAAGCTTATAGTCATGGGTTGCGGCGACTGGTACGTCAGAGCCTTGATAGAGAACAAAGACAAGCTCTCTAAGTATTACATTATCCCCTATATCGACGTTGATCTTCTTGATAAAATCGTCCTTAAGGATAAGTTCTATGAAATATGTGACGAACTTGATATAGACCACCCCAAGACATACGTTTACAACTGCGGCGAAGAAAACGATCTTAAGTTCGATTTCGATTATCCCGTTATTGCAAAGTGTGCAAACTCGGCTTTATATCACTACGCACAGTTTGAGGGTAAGAAGAAAGTTTTCCGCTTTGAAGATGAAGAAAGTCTTAAAGCTATGCTCGAAAATCTCGAAAAGTCAAGCTATGACTATAAATTCCTGATTCAGGACTGTATCCCCGGTGACGACACCAATATGCGTGTTCTGACTTGCTATTGTGACAGAAATTCAAAGGTAAAGTTTGCCTCGTTCGGTCATGTTCTTCTTGAAGATCACACTCCGTCAGCTATCGGAAATCCCGTTGCGATAATCAATGAGGTCGATGAAAAAATCGTTGCAGACGCTACTAAGTTCCTTGAACACATCGGTTACACAGGATTTGCGAATTTCGATATAAAGTACGACAGCCGTGACGGAAAATATAAATTCTTCGAAATAAATGTAAGACTCGGCAGAAGTAATTTCTACGTTACGGGCAGTGGCTTCAACACTGTCAAATGGATAGTTG
>CAYWDD010000266.1:0-2021 GCA_964456935.1 uncultured Faecalibacterium sp.
AGGTCATCGGCATAGATAACATTGCCCTTTGATTTGCTCATCTTGTCTGTACCGAAAAGCAGCCACGGATGACCGTAGACCTGCTTGGGAAGTTCCTCACCGAGTGCCATAAGCATGATCGGCCAGTAAATCGTATGGAATCTTACGATGTCCTTACCGATGATATGCACGTCAGCCGGCCAATATTTCTTGTAAAGGTCACTTGAACCGTCGGGATCGTATCCGAGAGCTGTAATATAGTTTGAAAGAGCGTCTATCCAAACATAGATGACGTGCTTTTCGTCAAACGTAACGGGTATGCCCCACTTAAATGACGATCTTGAAACGCAAAGATCCTGAAGTCCCGGCTTGATGAAGTTATTGAGCATTTCTTTCTTTCTGCTCTCGGGATAGATGAAGTTATCATTTTTCTCGATGTACTCTTCAAGTTGTTTCTGATATTTGGAAAGTCTGAGGAAGTATGCCTCTTCTTTGGCTTTCTTCACTTCACCGCCGCAGTCGGGACATTTTCCGTCAACGAGCTGTGACTCTGTCCAGAACGACTCGCACGGTGTACAGTAAAGTCCTTCGTAATCGCTCTTATATATATCGCCCCGATCGTAGAGCTTTTTGAAAATCTTCTGAACAGTCTTTTCGTGATAGTCGTCTGTTGTTCTTATAAACTTGTCGTAAGTCGTGTTCAGAAGGTCGCAAATACCTCTGATTTCGCCTGCAACTTTATCGACGTACTCCTTAGGTGTGACGTCGGCTGCTTTTGCGTATTCCTCGATTTTTTGACCATGCTCGTCCGTACCTGTAAGGAAGTAGACATCATAACCCTGCAAACGCTTGTATCTTGCGATAGCGTCTGTCAAGACGATTTCGTAGCTGTTTCCTATATGAGGTTTTCTGGAAGTATAAGCAATAGCTGTGGTAATATAAAACTTACCTTTATCCATATATATCCGTCCTTTCAAGTGTTTTGTGTTATTAATCCTAAACAGTATAACATAATTATTACTGAAATTAAAGTAAAAGTGAATAATTTTTTTAATTTCCGTGATTTTTATTTTATTATGGCTGATTTTGTGGTAGAATAGGCGGACGGTGTGGATTTGCGTACCTGCGAGCGTGTGCCGTCAGGCACTATGCGAGTAGGTGCCAAATCCACGCCGCAAAGAAATCACCTAAGAGGTACAAAATGATTGCGAATTACCATACTCATACAAAGCGTTGTCACCACGCAAAAGGCAGTGACGAACAATATGTTAAAGCAGCGATAAAGTCGGGGCTTACCACTCTCGGCTTTTCAGACCATGGTCCGTGGCCGTACGAAGACGGTTTCGTTTCAACGATAAGAATGACGGTAGACGAATCTGAGGGGTACATCAAAAGCATAAGACATTTGAAAGAAAAATATAAAGACAAGATAGACATTAAAATCGGCTTTGAATATGAATATTTTTCAAAGCATCTTGACTGGCTTGAAAAGTTCAAAGCGGACAATGAACTTGACTACATCATTTTAGGTCATCACTATGTTCCGTACGAAATAGGCGGTGTGTACACAGGAAAAATCAAAACGCCCGACGGTCTTTACAGATATTGCGAAAACATAGTCGATGCAATAAAAAGCGGTCTTTATCTTTATGTCGCCCACCCCGACCTTTTCATGCTGCAATACGAAAATTTCGACGATACGGCACGGGAAATAAGCGAGATCATATGCCGAACCGCAAAAGAATATGACGTTCCGATTGAATATAATGTATTGGGTATGCGAAAAAGCCATGATGAAAAGAAAGAGCTGTACCCTTATAATAAATTTTGGGAAGTAGCCAAGGAAGTCGGAAACAAGACGGTCATCGGCATTGACGCACACAATCCAAAGCAAATAACCGATCAAAAGTTTATCCTGCAAGCCGAAAGCTATCTTAAAGAAAACGGCTTTGAGGTCATTGAAAAGCTTTTATAAACAAATCGAGTAGAGCCGGTTTAAGCTCTACTCGATTTTTATGTCCTGTTATTTTGAGTTATTTCGT
>CAYWDD010000267.1:0-2001 GCA_964456935.1 uncultured Faecalibacterium sp.
CATTTCCTAAAGCTACGCACCCAAACGGCGGGCAACACCCCAAAGTTCAGAACAACTTACAGCGGATATATTCGGGAGCAAAGCGACCCCACAATTATTCATCATTCATTATTCATTATTCATTTCAAAAGCTTTCCCCTGTAAACAAAATCAAAAGTCAGCACAATAATTTTGCATTTAAAAGCAAACCAACGGCACTTGCAAATGCAAGTGCCGTCAGCTTGGGGTGTGAAAGAGAAAGATATGATATTAAAACACTACATATGTAGTATTTCAAACAAATTAGTAGGGGAGTGTCGTTTATCTCGAATGTTTTATGCCTATGTATTGTTACCGTTTCTCCGCCTCCGCTTTGGGTACGGTGACGACGAATGTGTAGTTATCTTCGTCCTCACTGCGTTGACAGGTCGCTTGTATTCCGGCACTTTGCATCGTTTCGACTGCGTGATCTATCGTTTTTATGAAAATCTTCACGTCTTTGAAGAATATCTTGCGTTTGCGACGTGGTTTATTTTCCTCGTCAGAAATACTTGCCACAAGTTTTTCCGTTTGCTCCACGTTGAGCTGCTTTTCTATTATTATAGATAACGCTTTTCTTTGCTGTTGCGGTGTTAAGCCGAGTAATGCCCGTGCGTGACGTTGGGTTAGGTCGTTTTTTATAAGCTCGTCCTGAACGTCGGGGGAGAGACGTAGTATTCGCAACAGATTTGACACCGCAGACTGTGTTTTTCCCAGGCTTGCGGCTATCTCGTCCTGTTTCATCGAGTAGTATTGGCTGAGTGTTTTTATCGCTTTTGCCTCCTCGATGAAGTTCAGTTGTTGCCGTTGCAGGTTCTCTATTAGTGCGAAAACTGCTGAATTTTTATCGTCTATGTCCATTACGATACACGGCACGAACTTCATTCTTGCCATTTTTGCCGCTCTTAACCGCCGTTCACCTGCTATCAACTCATAATAATCTCCTGTACGCCTGACTGTCAGCGGTTGGATCATGCCGTTCTCCTTTATGCTCCTTGACAGTGATTCAAGTTCTTCCATGGGGAACTCGGCTCTGGGTTGGTTCTTGTTGGGTGCTATCCTGTCCGATTCTATCAATAATATTTGACCGACAGCTTTCGGTCTTGACGACGTTAAAACCATGGATTACCTCCGAAATTAGACGTAGCGTGGTATATAGTTAATATGGCTTTCAGTGCGGGTTTACATTTTGATATAGAAAACTCCCGACAACGTTTAGCGTAGTTATACACTAACACATTATCGGGAGTTTGTCCAATGTTTTTCATCGCATAAACTGACGTTGTACGACCGAAAAACGGTTTATTCTATAGGAAACTTAGCCATTTTTGCCGATGGACGTGGATATTTTGTCGGGGTTTGCGATATCTTTTTTATCACGATGACCGTCCTTGTACCGACATCTCCGAGGTCAAAGCTGACTTTTTTGTCAATTTGACCGCCAAGCACATGGATAGCTTTCTTTGCAGACACGATTTCCTCATCGGCTTTCGCACTTTTCATCGGGGCGAAAATTCCGCCTTTTTTGACAAACGGTAAGCAGTATTCACTCAAATCTCTGAGGTTAGACACAGCTCTTGCGGTTGCCAAGTCATATTTTTCACGATACTCCGCACTCTTTCCTGCATCTTCGGCTCGTGCGTGAAGAAGTTCGGGCATAAGCGATGTTTCACGTGAAACATCATCTATAAAGCCTAATCGCTTTTTGGTGCTGTCCAGCAATGTCACTTTCAAATCGGGTCTTGCTATCATGAGGGGAATACCGGGGAAACCTGCACCTGTGCCGACATCTATAACACTTGCGTTTTCGGGGATATCCACCACCGAAAGCAGGGAAAGGCTGTCAACAAAATGCTTTCTTACTATATCGTCGCTTTCCGTGATAGCTGTAAGATTCATAACCTTGTTGCGTTCGACAAGCATTTGAGCGTATATGTCAAAACGTTCGACCATTTCATCGGTGAGCGAAACTCCGTATTCAGC
>CAYWDD010000268.1:0-1907 GCA_964456935.1 uncultured Faecalibacterium sp.
CACTGTCGGGCGAAGGGAATCCCCATGCACGACTCCCCGATTCAACACAGTGCAAGACTCTTATATTTTCTTTTTTCTCAATTTCAATTAGTTTTTCTTTAATTGTATCACTTATCTGAGTCAACTTTCTCCCCCTCTTCATCATATGATATACCTGCATTTCTTAATGTCGCCTTTACATAAGCATTGAGTAATTCCCGATCATCGTCATTTATATTTCCCTGTAAAACAGCATTCTCCGCTTCATCGGTCAACCATCGGACAGAAAACGGATTATCATCCAAGATATCGGAAGAATCTAAATTTTCAAGTCTTGAAGCATACAATCCGTTATTAAGTCCCGTGCAATAAACCTCGTCAAGAAACACCTCTAACTGCGAAACCGACATTTTCATTATCGCTTCATAATTTTGCATAAATTCCCCTCCGTTTTTCATCATAATCATTATATCAATTTATCTGTCCGATAAAAAGGACAACTGCCTGACACTTCTCCTAATAATTGTAAAACTAAATGCAATTTTCATCCGATATTTCAATATCCGTTTTTTGGACATAACAAAAACGGGTGTAAAGAACACTCACTCCGCCCTAAAAGTACACCTTTCATGGGAGGATACAGTTCTTTACACCCGTTCTTATTTAGCCTCTTTGTCAATGATGTATGACACTTTTTCCAAAAATAAAAAGTCTGCACTCCAAGCTTCCCTTGTCAAATTTGTCGTAATTTTTTGAGTGTAGATTGCGAGGAGATTTTAGAATCACTTTTTGTGCGGTAACAATCTTTTTCTGCAAATCAGCACACGCTTTATCTTTGGCAGCCTTTTTCTTTTCAAGATTTGCGATATCTGTATCTAATTAATTAACATTTAGTTGAGGTTGTGCAACCGACATTTATATACCTCGTTTCGTTATCATAATTCTTCCGTCTTAAAGTTTGTATAAGCCTCGTAGTAGTAGCTGTGATCGATGCCTTTTATATAGATTTCACGGCTGTTGATATCATCAGTCAGAGCTTTTTTGAGAATGTGTTTAATCTCAATATCCTTAATGGGGCTACGCTCCATAGCTAAAAGATAATCTTCTTTATCCACCTTGCTCCAGTCAACGACCTTGTGAAGCTCGGTTTTGAAAATAAGGTCGAGCCAAATACGAGTGCTGCGCCCATTTCCTTCTCTGAAGGGGTGGGCGATATTCATTTCCACGTACTTTTCGACGATCTCATCGAAAGTGGACTGCGGCATTTTATCAATGTTAGCAAGAGCCGCTTCAAGATACATCAAAGGAGCAAAACGGAAATTGCCTTTTGAAATATTCACGGTTCTGAGTTCTCCTGCAAAGTCGTAGATCTCATCAAAGAGATAACTATGAATTGCTTTAAGCGCAGAGAATTTTCCTGCCTCTAATTTATCGAGCGCACCGCTTTCGAAAAGCTCAAGAGCCTTCTTCTTACCGATGCGTTCTTCCTCACGGGCAAGATCTGCGGAACTTGTCAGTCCTAATTTATTTTCAAGTGCCATATTACATCTCCGAATTCAAAGCGTAAAATTTGCGCTGTAAGTGCGTATAGAACAAAAGCGGGCATTACGCAAGTGCTCATGATGCCGTTTCCGACCCCCAGCTCACGCCCCGAAGCGTCCCATGCTTCTCCGCCCACCGATAAAACTATACCAAATGCCGAGCTGTATGTCAACGAAAGTCGGGGAGCAAAAACCCGCAATCGGCAGCAGAGAACAGTGAAGATTTAAGAGTGAAAAAGTAATAAGTAAAATAGACAGGCTTCGATCGAAGCCTGTCTATTTTGGCGGATAGGGTGGGATTCGAACCCACGAGCCGCTTGCGCGACTACCTGATTTCGAGTCAGGGCCGTTATGACCACTTCGATACCTATCCGTATATATTTGCCG
>CAYWDD010000269.1:0-1907 GCA_964456935.1 uncultured Faecalibacterium sp.
TCTACGATGCTTTAGATTCGGAAAGTACGCACAGCCTCGAAACCGACAGACACATTTCCCTTGCAACAGGCGTTGCGGCGTACCCGTTATTAAAAGAACTTTCACAGTCTGCGGAAGAAAAATTCAGCGGATTGAAAATAGACGTTTATGAGATAAAGAACGACTTTTTCGGTGAGAATATAACAGTAGCCGGACTTGTGGTTGGGCATGACTTAATAAAACAGCTCAGCGGAAAAGCTTTAGGCGAAGAATTGCTCATTCCCTCGGTAATGTTAAGACATGAAAGAGATATGTTCCTTGACAGCGTTACCGTAGATGAAGTTATGAGCGAACTTAATATAAAAATGACTGTCTGTGATACAGACGGATATGAATTGCTTGATAAAATGTTAGGAAGATAAGGAGGGCTTAATATGGCAAGACCGATAGTTGCTATCGTCGGCAGACCGAATGTCGGAAAATCCACACTCTTTAACAAGCTGACAGGACAGCGAAAAGCTATAGTCGATGACACCCCCGGTGTCACCAGGGACAGAATATACGGTGACTGCGAATGGCTCGGATATAATTTTCTGCTGATAGACACAGGCGGTATCGAACCTAAGACAAACGATATCATACTTTCGCAGATGAGAAGACAGGCACAGCTTGCTATAGACAGTGCGGACGTCATAATTCTCGTCACCGATATGCGTACAGGTGTAGTTGCGACAGATGAGGACGTTGCCGCTATGCTGCAAAAAAGCGGAAAACCGATCGTGCTTTGTGTAAATAAATGCGACAGGATAGGCGAGCCTCCGCTTGAATTTTACGAGTTTTACAATCTCGGACTGGGCGATCCGATACAGGTGTCGTCAATTCACGGTCACGGCACGGGCGACCTGCTTGATGAAGTAATAAAGTACCTCCCGAAACAGGAGGAGGACGACGAGGACGACAGCGTTATAAAAGTCGCTGTTATCGGAAAGCCGAATGTCGGCAAATCCTCACTCATAAATGCGATATCGGGTGAAGAAAGAGCGATAGTTTCCGATATAGCCGGAACGACAAGAGATGCAACCGATACCTATATATCAAACAAGTACGGTGACTTCATGTTTATCGACACTGCCGGTTTAAGACGTAAGAGCAAAGTCGAAGATCAAATCGAAAAGTACAGCGTAATCAGAGCTAAAATGGCGGTTGAGAGAGCGACTGTATGCGTTATAATGATAGATGCGGTAGAGGGCTTTACCGAGCAAGACAGCAAGGTTGCCGGAATAGCTCACGAAATGGGCAAAGCCTGTATAATTGCCGTCAACAAGTGGGACGCACTCGAAAAAGACGGCAAGACGATGGATAACTACCGCAAAAAGCTCATGAACGATTTTTCGTTCATGTCATACGCACCGATAATTTTCATTTCGGCAAAGACGGGTCAAAGGCTTGACAGACTGTTTGAACTTATTAACTTTGTCGATCAACAGAATGTAATGCGTATTTCGACAGGCAAGCTCAACGATGTTTTAGCCTCGGCAACGGCAAGAGTTCAGCCGCCCACAGACAAGGGCAGACGACTTAAGATATACTACATGACTCAGGCTTCGACAAGACCGCCCACATTTGTTTGCTTTGTCAACAAGAAGGATCTTTTCCATTACAGCTATCAGCGTTATCTCGAAAATCAGATCAGAGAAGTGTTCGGGCTTGAAGGAACACCTACGAGATTTGTCATCAGAGAAAGAGATGGCAAGTAATTTTCAAAATTAAATTCAAGCCGTCGCAGACGGCTTGCGGGAATCAGAGCAGGCACTTTGTGCCTGCTCTCAGAATATAGGTCTGCGGAGGGGGCAGCTTAGGGGCGGACGTTTATGCCGCCTGCGGCGGCATAAACCACGGCGGCGCAGCCGCCGTGAACGCTGCCTGCG
>CAYWDD010000270.1:0-1885 GCA_964456935.1 uncultured Faecalibacterium sp.
TTCACCGGACGAAAACAACGAATACTTCTGTGACATCTTCAAAGGATTCTCAGGCTTTGAAACAGACGAAAAGATCGCTGAATTCAAGGCTGAATGTGCCGCAAAAGAAAATGCATAAGTTAAAATATCAAATCCGAGTATTGTTAAGATACTCGGATTTTTTACGTTTTATGTAGACATGACGTGTACACGGTGATATAATAATCATATAATCATTCAAATCTTTATATGGAAGTGGTATTATGTGGTTTGTTTTTGCTTTAGGCTCGGCCGTTTTTGCCGCACTGACTTCAATACTTGCCAAAGTCGGTATTGACGGTGTTGACTCAAATCTCGCAACAGCTATAAGGACAATGGTCGTTGTCGTTATGGCATGGGGCATGGTCTTTATAACAAATGCACAAAGCGGCATAACGGAGATAAACAGAAAAAGCTGGATATTCTTAATTTTATCCGGACTTGCCACGGGTGCATCATGGCTTTGCTATTATAAAGCATTGCAAATGGGTGAGGCATCAAAGGTTGTTCCTATTGATAAGTTAAGCGTTATATTTACGCTGGTCTTAGCATTTGTGTTCCTGCATGAAAAATTCGATGCAAAGTCGCTTATCGGCTGCATTTTGATAGGCGCAGGCACTTTGTTTATGGTTTTGTGATAATTGTTTGTATAAGCTAAAACTCCCTTGCTGCAGAGCAGGGGAGTTTTAATCAATATATCCGTTTACGTCTTCTCTTGCCTTGAAAACGTAACCGTTGTTTTTCATAAACTGCATATTTTTAAAGCCGTAACCAATACCTTTTGCAACGCAAAGTTCCGGTTCATCTGCAAGCTTAACTCTCATCGAAAGCCTTTCGGACAGCATTTTTTCAAGTCCGTATATCTTAGCGCCGCCACCTGTCAAAACTAAACCGTTATTATAGATATCACCGACTAATTCCGGCGGAGTACATTCAAGAGTTTCTCTTATGGATTCCGCTATCTTTTCGACACATTCCCTAATTGCAAGATATACTTCAGTTGAAGTTATCTCGAAAGAGCAGGGCATACCGCCTATGAATTTTTTCCCTTTGCAGGTAACTGCGATTTCTTCTGTCGGAAGATATGCACAGCCTATTGTCTTTTTAAGCTCCTCAGCAGTCGAAAGACCTATCAGAACATCTCTTTCACGTCTGACATAACGCTGTATAGCCTCGTCCATTGAATTTCCTGCAACTTTAACAGAGTTTGATATTGCCACATTTCCCATCGTTACAACTGCAACATCGGTCGTACCGCCGCCTATATCGGCTATTAAAACACCCTTTGGTGTGTTGATTTTAATTCCTGCACCGATTATTGCCGCAAGCGGTTCTTCCATTATACAAGCTCTGCCTGCACCGCTTGATGTTATCGCACCTAGCAAAGTTCTCTTTTCAAGAGAGGTGACACCACTCGGAGTACAAACAATAACATTGGGCTTGAAGATTCTGTATTTACATATATTTTTAATATACGTTCTGAGCATTCTTTCCGTAACTTCAAGGTCGGATATAACACCGTCACGAAGAGGGGACACAACATTGAGAGTATCGGGATTCTTTTCAAGCATCTTTTTAGCCTCGTCACCCATTGTGACGATTTCTCCTGTGTCGTTATCAAACGCTACCACCGATGCCTCGGATAAAACGATGCCTCTGCCACCTACATAAATGACCGTCGTCGTTGTTCCGAGATCTATACCTATTTTCATTCCCAGCATCGTTTTCACCCCTTAGTTTCACATTTTTCACTTCTGTTTCAGTTGGTTCTTGTCGAACTTTCTCAACAGCGTCATCGGCACCTACTCGCAGCTACGCTGCTCGCAGGTACACGCTGCCGCCGTTCCGCCCGCCCTGCGGGCGGGCT
>CAYWDD010000271.1:0-1881 GCA_964456935.1 uncultured Faecalibacterium sp.
GTAAAATCCGACATACCTTCGCAGCCGGATACATTATACTGATTTTTAAGACGTTACAACTTCCAATCCTCCCAAAAAATAAAATTTTTTTCAAAACCTCTTGACAAATGTTAGCACCGGTAGTATATTATGAACATGAGTTAGCACTCTAACAGCTAGACTGCTAAAACACAAAAGAGGTGATGAACTTGGAACTGACAGAGAGAAAGAAAAAAATACTTTCGACAGTCGTTGAGCTTTACGTTTCAACAGGCGAACCTATCGGCTCAAAAGTGCTTATGGATTATCTGCCGTTCTCGGTTTCATCGGCAACTATCAGAAACGAAATGTCCGATCTTGCCGAAATGGGCTATCTGGCTCAGCCTCACGCTTCGGCTGGCAGAGTACCGACACAAAAGGGATATCGCTATTACGTCGATAACCTTATGAATGAAAGTATACTTGACGAGGACGAAAAAAAGCAGATTCGTCGGGCAATAGGTAACAACATCGGTGATCCGGAAAAGCTGCTTGAAAAAGCAAGCGAGCTTTTGGCGAAAATGACTAACTGCACGATAGTCGCAACAACACCGACAGATGCAGGAGCGTTGGTAAAAAGAGTTGAGCTTGTCCCGATAGGCAGCAGGATAGCGATGATAGTCTTGATGACCTCAACCGGAATTATCAAAGACGGTGTTTGTAAGGTTGATGTACCGCTGACACAGGAAATGATAGATGAGTTTTATCGGATAGTCAACGAGAAGTTCATCGGAATGCCGGTTGCCGATATCGGAATGGTCATGATACAGACCCTTGTCGCATCTCTCGGAATGAATGCTTTAACAATGTCACCGCTGTTTGTCGTGCTTTCGGATCTTGCAAATCAAGCAGTACAAGCGGAGGTCAGACTAAACGGCAGACAAAACCTTCTGAGTCATAAGGAATACAGTTCCAATGCGTACGAGATGCTTGACTTCTTGACTGACGATGATAAGCTCGAAAGAGTGATGTCATCTGCAAAGAACAGCTTACAGGTCGTAATAGGCGCTGAGAATATGTATAGACAGCTTGAAAACTCGACAATGATTATTTCAAGGTACTCCATACAGGGTCATGACGGTGGTGCAATCGGTATTATCGGTCCGACAAGGCTTGACTACGCAAAGCTTATCCCGAAGGTCAGATTTATAACCGACCTTGTGGGCAGACTTATAACAGATACACTTGAAAGTGATGAATAGAGGAGATGAGGTAATGGCAAAAAAAGAAAAGCAGAATAAAACGGAAGAAAAAAACGAAAAGAATGAAAAATTGAACGAAACTCAAACCGAGGAAACAACGCAAGATGCTCCCGAAGAAATGAGCGAGGAACAAAAGCAGATCGAAAGCTTGACAAAAGAGCTTGCCGCCGCAAAAGAGGCACATATGAGAACCTTGGCTGAATATGATAATTTCAGAAAGAGGACTCAAAAGGAAAAAGACGCTATTTTCGGTGACAGCAAGGCTAAGGTCTTGACTGAGATACTTTCCGTGCTTGATAACTTTGAAAGAGCCGCAATGAACGATTCGGCAGATTTTGACGGCTACAGAAAAGGCGTTGAAATGACGTTTGAAAGCTTTACGGCACTTCTTACAAAGCTCGGAGTTGAGGCATTCGGAAAACCCGGTGATACGTTCGATCCCGAAATTCACAACGCAGTAATGCACTGCGAGGACGAAAGCCTCGGTGAAAGCGTTATAACAGACGTTTTCTCAACAGGCTATAAGCTCGGCGACAGAGTTTTAAGACACGCAATGGTCAAGGTCGCAAATTAATTAAGTATAGTATAAATAATATATCGGAGGAATTTATTATGTCAAAGATTATTGGTATTGATTTAGGTACAACAAACTCATGCGTAT
>CAYWDD010000272.1:0-1863 GCA_964456935.1 uncultured Faecalibacterium sp.
CATATACAGGACTTACAAACTATGTTTATTTCGACCCGACAGCAGAGCAGCTCGCGACATCGCATATGCTTTTGGAGGTTAAAGGACTGTAAAGGCGAAGTTATAGGAAACATTAAAGGGCAAAACAACAAAATAAAATGAGAATAGGCTCATGCCGCAAAATTATCGGTGTGAGCTTTTTCTTGATTTTTGGTTAGTGAATGCCGGAAACATATTTGATCATATCCAAAAGAAGCTGTTTAGGTTCGTTGGGATCTGCAGAAGGAGATTCGCACTGTTGCTCCAAAAGCTGGCGTAAACAAGCTACTATTATAGTATTAACCAAGTCAATGTTGCTTTCGTCAAATCGGATATTTTCCTTGCCGATTAATGGTTGTAGACTAATATAGCATCTTTCGCGGATACTGTTGCCGTAATACATATCTTCTATACTTTTAGGGTAGTTAGGCTTTTCTTCAGGAAAAAGTTCATAATATTCATGTATGAGTGCACTTAGATTTTGACTGTATTTACCGAAGAAAAAGTTATAGAAAACCTGCGGACGTTTGAAGACTGCGTCACCAAAAGCATCCCATATGGCTAGGAACTTTCCTCGCGTCGAATCTTCCGTCAGGCTGCAGTTTGACAGACAGCGCTTGTAGTCGGTAAAATATTTCAGAGATGCAAGCAATATCAGCTTGTCTATGTTTTCAAAATAAAGATAAATGGTTGAGTTGTGAAAACCGGCACGGTCGGCAATTTTTCGGACCGAAATATTTTGGATACCATCACTGTCAATAAGCTCTTGTGTGGCTTGGACGAAGATGCGTGCCATATTTTGTTTATGTTCCTTTTGGGTGCGTGTTTGCATATCATAATCCCTTCAAGCTTTGTTCGCTATTTTAAAAACAGAAACTCATAATATATATTTTATCGCATAATATCGAAAAAGCAAGAAAAAAAGTGCGAAGAAATTTTAAGTAAATACAAAAAAATCTGCGTGAAACTTGCGAAAAACTTGACAATAAGCACGCTTATTGATATTATCATATATAACTTACAAAAAATTATGTCGTCTTATGCGACAATGAAAGGAAAAAGATATTATGAAAGCGAAAAGATTATTAGTGGTATTGCTTGCATTGGCATTACTTTTCACGACCGCTTGCGGAAACGGTGGCGACAATGCGCAGGCAAAAGATTCGATTACCATTGGTATTGATTCGGATGCTGTGGCATTAGATCCGTTACGTATCAATGATACATTGACAATGTCAATTTTATCCAATGTATATGAGCCGCTGGTAAGAATGACAAACGATTCCGAAATAGTGCCGGCATTGGCAACAAAGTGGGATATCTCAGATGACGGACTTGAATACACATTCACAATTCGTACAGATGCAACTTTCCACAACGGCGATCCTATCACGGTAGAAGATGTTAAATATTCGTTGGAAGCTGCGATCGAGTCATCTTACACAGGTCCTTATATGAACTTCATCGATAAGGTTGAAGTTATTGATGAGGAAAATGTTAAGGTTACTTTGCAGTATGCGTATGCACCGTTCCTGGCGCTTTGTACTACATATTCACAAGTAGTGAAGGAAGACTTCTACGAAGACGGTGGCACTATGATGTCCAAGGAGCCTATCGGTTCAGGTCCGTATAAGTTTGTTTCCTGGGCACAAGGTGATAAGCTCGTATTTGAAGCTTATGATGGATATTATGCGGGTGAAGCTGCAATCAAAAACCTTACATATAAGGTTATTTCCAACTCTACAACGGCAGCTATCGCACTCGAAACAGGCGATATTGATGTGTCCCTGAATGTCGGTTCTGCTGACATTGCAGCACTTGAGGAAAAAGATGGAATCACTTTGC
>CAYWDD010000273.1:0-1757 GCA_964456935.1 uncultured Faecalibacterium sp.
TTCTGAGAGGGGAGTATACACCGCAAGAATCAATTATCATCTCACCGTAAAAGTCACCAAGACTTGTCTTAATACCCACGATTCTGCTGCCGAGCCTTATCGGAGCTGTAACTTCACAATCGTAGACTATCTTAGCACCTGCTTTAAGAGCAAATGAAAGAAGATAGTCGTAAAGCACCTTTCGGTCTATACAAACGTTTTTGAGATTTTCGTCCTCAACTTGGCTTACAGGTTCGACATCACTTTCGGGTAAGCAAAACGATATCGGTGTTCTGACACGCATATATTCTTCCGGTATGGGTATACCTGCTTTTTCAAAGCCGTCGAGATGAATGAAGTCCGACTGATCATGACCGAGAGTACCCTCACTGGCTTTTTCGTATATCGTGACGTCAAAACCCTCTTTGGCTAAATAATATGCCGCAACGATTCCGCCGTGACCTGCACCTGCAATTAAAACTTTGTTTTCCATTTTTCTCACCTCATTAATCGGCTGTTACCTGCTTTTCCGATATGCAGTCGTTATAGAATCTTATAACCGTGTCAATTGCGATTTTTCCCGCCTTACTTTCGGGGAGTATAACGCTGAAAACGTGGGGCAGGTTTTCACCCTCGAACTTCTCAAAGTCAAGAAGTTTTGTCTTTATACCTTTATCTTTAAGAAGTTTTGCGAAATGTCTTGTTTGCTTGATGGCTATAAAATCACCGCTTGATGTGATAAGACAAGTCGGTGGGAGAGTACCCATGTCAACGATATCGGTGAAGTTCATGTACTTATAAGTGGGCTTTTGCTTATAGTCCTCACCCCACATTGCTTTTGTGTACAGGCTTAAAACACCGCCTGCATTCATATCCGCAACAGGCGAGGTGAGAGTCAAAGCCGTCAAGTTCATCTTGCAGTCAACAACGTCGAATATTTCACGAAGTTCGGGACTTGACATAAGTAAAGCCGAGAATCCTGCCAAATGTCCGCCTGCCGAGTCGCCTGTGAGCATTATGTTCTCCGTTTGGCACGGATATTCACTTATGTGTTCGCTTATCCATTTAAGAGCCTCTGCACAGTCCTTAAGCTGTTCGTTTACAGTGACTGTCGGTACAAGTCGGTAGCTTATGTTAAATACGACAAAACCTCTTTTTGCAAGATTCAGACAATATATCTTGTTAAGCTCTTTGTCACCGTACATCCAGCCTCCGCCGTGAATGTCGATGATAACAGGCAATTTACCGTCCGTGTTTTCGGGATAATACACATCGAGCATATGATAACGATTGCCGTCGTCGATGTACTTTAAGTCACAGATGCGTTTAATTCCATCAGGCTCTGTGAGAGTTGCGATACGCTTGTCGTCATTCTTCTTTGTATTAAGCCAGAATTTATCGGCAAGCGAGAAAAATGCGTTTCTTATCATATTATCATTCCTTTTCGTTACACCGAATCAAAAACAAAATTTCCGATTCGGCTGAGTTTATAATTTGTTAATTTTATTATATATTACTTGGGATAACTATGCAAATAAAATTTGAAATTTTAACATAAAATTTATTGATTATTATAAGCCTTTACTATATAATACATGAGTTTGATAAAATTGTATTACCATGGGAGGAATACGGCATGAAAACTGATGTAGTAATAATCGGAGCAGGCCCGGCGGGTATTTTCACCGCACTTGAAAT
Organism: uncultured Faecalibacterium sp.; assembly: GCA_964456935.1. Lineage (GTDB taxonomy): Bacteria > Bacillota > Clostridia > Oscillospirales > Acutalibacteraceae > UBA6857. Next base: position 1,678 of record CAYWDD010000273.1, read on the forward strand.
GATAAGAAAAGGCTCAAAGCAAAAGATCCTTTTGGTTGAAAAAGGACAGCCTGTAGAAAAGAGAGTTTGCCCGAAATCTA
>CAYWDD010000274.1:0-1747 GCA_964456935.1 uncultured Faecalibacterium sp.
GATCGTGCAAACGCTTGCTGCCGAACACACAGCGGCAACGTTGAACTTTTCATCTCTTTTACTGTAAAGCACAGCTAATGCGACCGCTCCGATTATGGGTACTGCAACACTGAAAAATAAACTTTCTATAAAGACATAGCTAAACGGCAGTTTCGCTAAATTTTCGACTACAAGAAAAATGTAATCTTCGATAAAGATAAGTGCATGACTTACGGCATAGGTGAAAATATCGACACTAGGTAACATTGTCAAACAGCCCGACAACATCAGACACGGTGAAAGTGCCGGTATTATCAAAAGGTTCGCTATAGGAGATACAAGCGAAATTCCACCGAAAATCCCTACGGATATAGGATAAGTTAAAGCCGTTGCCGAAACCGACAGCACCAAAGATTCGACTGTGTATTTTACGGGTTTCTTTTCGAGAGCGGATTTAGGCTTTGTTTCTTTGATCGTGTCCGTCAAATGTGACAACTCATTCGATGCGAGTATTATTCCCAGTGTAGCGAACACCGAAAGTAAAAACGAAACATCACAAACAACGAACGGATTTACAACGCAAAGTATGAAAACCGCAAGTCCGAGTGAGTTCAGAGCATCGCTCCGTCGTCTGAAAAGTCCTGCACTTAGATATATGCAGGTCATTATCATCGCTCTTATGACGCTTACGCTAAATGACGAGAAACAGACAACGCAGAGTGAAAACATGATTGAAATAAAACTTGCTTTCTTGTCTGTGATGTGCAAACGCTTTAAGAGTCTGTACAAACCGTAGACCCATACGGACATATGAAGTCCCGACACCGCCATTATATGTGACATACCGACTAATCCGAAATTTGTTTGAGTTTCGGCATCAATTAAAATTTTATCGCCGAATAATATGCTGATTGAAAATCCTGCGTGCTTTTCATCGAGAAAACTTTTGAGGATCTTCATTGAATTCGATTTCAATATCGGAAACAAGCTTATAAAAGGCTTTGATTCCGGAGTGTGTACCTTGACATCATATTTTGTGTACGCTCCGAGGTATGTTCCTCTTGAGCGAAAATGCAGGTAAACACCCTTATCGTTTGAACCTATGAGAAACGGATATGCCGTAAAACTGACTTCATCATAAGGCTCAGCCGAAATATCATACGATACATATAATCTCATCTTAACAGACTTTTCTTCACCGTTGATTTTCTTTGTTTTGATAAGATATGAATAGTTTTCTCCGCTGCTTATGCTCGGTGTATCGAGAACGACGGCTTCGATTTCGCATTTTGTGTCGGCGTACCCGACAGTCGGAGTATAGACAAAATACCTAACGGCAGAAAACAAAGCCGCAGACAAGAAAAGACACACGAATAAAATACGCAAAGCTTTATCTTTGCGAGTTCTCCTTTTGTAAATGAAAACAGCCGAAACTATCAGCATTACAAGTGCAAAATAGATACTGCCGCTTTCAAATATGAAATTACAAAGTATCAATCCGAACATAAAAGAAAAGCCGATAACCGCAAACGTCCTTTTCATCTTTCAACGTCCTATCCGAGTTTTTTCAAAAAACGGGCTGTGCAATAATGCGACAGCCCGTGTGTTTACTGAGCTGACACGTCAGCTTATTTAAGTGTAACAGCCTTCTTTGCCTTTTCGACAATGTGAGCTGCATCAAGTCCGTAAAGATGAAGAAGTTCAACAGCGGGACCTGATCTGCCGTAAGTGTCCTCTACACCGACTCTGAGAACCGGTACAGGAGCTT
>CAYWDD010000275.1:0-284 GCA_964456935.1 uncultured Faecalibacterium sp.
GCAAATAAAACTATGGGTATAGGAGAAAACTTACCCGACGGTACACCTGACACCGATAAAGCTACAGGTTGGGTCGTTCACACGCAGGTAAATCCTTACGGTATGGTCAATCCGGGTAGCGACTGGCATTGGGGTTGGGCACCGACAAACGGTGCGTTTTTGATGCACAACTGCTATGAACACTATGAATTTACAAGAGATATAGAAGTCTTAAAAGAAAAGATATACCCTGTAATGCAGGAATGCGCTTTACTTTGGACAAAAGCACTTGTATACGAAGAAAA
>CAYWDD010000275.1:294-1747 GCA_964456935.1 uncultured Faecalibacterium sp.
ATGACAGATATGCGGTTTCGCCGTCGCTTTCTCCCGAACACGGCCCATTGACTTCCGGCTGTACATACGATCAGACGATAGTCGAAGATCTTTTCAAAAATACGCTTGAAGCCGCCTGTGTACTTAGAGACAACGGCTTTGATTCGGTTGTTGATGATGAAATTATCGCCGATATTACAAAAATGTTGCCGAAACTTAAGCCTATCAAAATCGGAAAGCACGGCATGATAAACGAATGGTTCGATGAGGACAGTTTTTCACGGCTTTCATACCCGAAGCTCAATATAAAGCGTCATCACCGTCACACCTCTCACTTGCTTGGTTTGTACCCGTTCAATGCATTCAAAACGGAAAGCGAATTTAAGGCAGCAGAAAAGTCACTCAATGACAGAGGTACAGGCGGTCCGGGGTGGTCGCAAGCTTTGAAGATAGCGGAGTACGCAAGACTCGGCAAAGGTGAAAAGTGCTACGAACTTATAAACGCACTTATAAAGTCTAACGTTTATCCGAACCTTTTCACAAACCACCCGCCCTTCCAAATAGATGCAAACTTCGGGTACACGGCGGCAGTCATCGAGATGCTCATGCAAAGCCACAAGGGATATATAGAATTTCTTCCGGCACTGCCTAAAGAATGGAGTCTTGGTGAAGTGAGCGGACTTATGGCAAGAGGTAATTTTGAAGTAAGTTTTGAATGGAACAACTCACTTCTTACCAAAGGCAGCATAAAGTCAAATTGCGGCGGTAAATGCAGACTTTACCACAAAGGAAAGTTTATCGGCATTTCGGACAAGGACGGAAACGACGTAGAAGTTGATTTTTCGGACGGAATCGTCAGCTTTGATACGGTTAAAGGCGAAACGTATAAGATATATTAAAAAATACCTGTCTGTTTTTCCAGCAGACAGGTATTTTAAATTATAACTTTATGAACTCCGGTTGTCTGTTTTCAAACACCGTATAATACTCAAATCCGGCATTTTTCAGTATCTCGCCCGCTATGTCAAACCCGTGTGCAAGAGTACTCGGAATGTGTGAATCCGAGCCGAGAGTTATTATCTCACCGCCGAGTTCTTTGTACCTCTTAATAATATCCTCATGCGGATTGCAGTGAAGATATCCGTTTCCGATTCTCGATGTATTGCACTCGATACCCTTGCCTTTGGATATGACCGTTTTGAGAATCTCGTCTATAATGTCGAAATACTCACTCGGAATATAGTCTTTGCCTTTGCTTATAGTGTATCTGACTATGTAATCAATGTGACCGACAACGTCGAAATTATCAAAAGTTTTGATGTTTTTCAACACTTCGTTTAAGTACAAACGAACTGCCTCTTTCTCCGAATTCTTTTCAAAGTAATCGGTAAGACACGGATCTTCACAGTTGACAAGATGCGTCGAACCTATGATAAAATCAAACGGCTTTGAATAAGAAAACGTGTTTATCTCG
>CAYWDD010000276.1:0-1704 GCA_964456935.1 uncultured Faecalibacterium sp.
TCAGGCAGCGTCTTAAAACCTTCGTCCGTTTCGTTTTCGTCAAGATAATGCTCAAAACGTCTTGTCAAGACTTCTCGCATTGAGCCGTAATCATCTTGACCTTGAAAGCCTTTTATCATGAATCGTTTATATGCTTTTTTGTACGGTGAGCCGTTCTTAAAGACAATCATTCCGGCTACGTTATCACTGCCGGCAGTGTGTGAAATATCGTATGATTCGATATATTCGGGAACTTTTTTAAGTCCGAGGAGATTTTTAAGTTCATCTAATGCAGCTGTTTCTTTCATCGCCCTGCCCATGTATTGAGCAAGCTTTTCTGCGGCATTTTTTCTGCACATTGCGACAAGTGACGCCTGTTCGCCCTTTTGAACTGTACCTATCGTTACCTTATATCCGGCTTTTTCGCTAAGCCACTGCGACAGCACTTCCATGTCCTCAGCCTCACCGTCAAGAGTTATTCTCTTGGGAACGGTTCTTCCGAAAGTGTAATAGCTCATAATAAGTTCATATCTTGCCGCTGGGAGGTCTTCCTGTGCGTCAAAGATGAAATCCTCGCTGTCGAAAAGTATGCCCTTGTTGAACCTCAGGATATGCAGACAGGCTTTTTCGCCCGATTGAACTATTGCAAATACGTCCTGCTGTTTTATGACGGAAGAAACGACTTTTTGCTTTGAAGTTATCTTCTCCATAGCGTTTATTCTGTCACGGATCTTCGCTGCCTTTTCAAATTCAAGGTTTTCGCTGTACCTTTGCATCTGTTCCTTGAGCTGTTTTATCTGCTGACTTTGACCGCCTTTGAGAAACTCTATCGCATCGTTAAGATTTTCGGTGTACTCCTCCTGTGTGATATTTCCCTTGCATGGTGCGGAACATTGACCGATGAAATAATTCAGACACGGACGTCCTTTTCCGATATCAGCGGGAAATTTCCTGTTACAGGTGGCAAGCTTATATATTTTGTTAGCCTCCTCAACCATTGACCTCATGCTGTAGCCGGAAGTAAACGGCCCGAGATATGTGTTGCCGTCGTTTTCTTTCTTAAAGCAAGCGGTTATTCTTCCGAAAGGACCTTTTGTTATTTTAACGTAACTGTAGCCCTTGCTGTCTTTAAGCAGAATATTATATTTCGGCATATGCTGTTTGATAAGACTGCACTCTAATACGAGCGCCTCAAACTCGCTGTCTGTCAGGATATAGTCAAAGTCATACACGTTTTCGACCATTTTTTTGACCTTTAGTGTATGGTTGTTTTGTGAGCCGAAATATTGACTGACTCTGTTTTTAAGCATCTTCGCCTTGCCTATATATATAATCTCACCCGACTTATTTTTCATGATGTACACGCCGGGATTCAGCGGAAGTTTCATGGACTTTTTGCGAAGATACGGTATTCTGTCGTTCATTTTTCCCTCCGTCTGTAGCTCTGTTTAGGTTTACTGTGCCGCTACAAAATAGCTTTCGTATATCTCTTTATATTTTCCGTTTTCGTTTATCTTGCTTAAGCCTTCGTTGAGTGATTCGACAAGTTTTTCATTCTTACCTTTCTTTACGGCTATTGCATACTCGTTGTTATAGTACATATCGGTAAAATCAAATTTTTCCGCAAGCTTATCTGTCGGGATTATCGCCGCTAAAGCCGCATCTGCGTGACCGTTTTCCACTTCGTCCAATGCCTCGGGATAACCTGCCGCATATAGTTCTATA
>CAYWDD010000277.1:0-1703 GCA_964456935.1 uncultured Faecalibacterium sp.
TTTTTCTCCAAAGCTTAGACAGAGAACTTCAGCCGAGATATGACGTTATAGCAATCAAACTTGCAGACGCGAGAGTTTGTTCTGTCAAGCATATCAAATCGGCATTTGACACCGAAGGATTGCTTGAATGACGGTGTTAAGGTGAATTTTTGCGAAAAAATCCGATATTATATGCAAAATTTTGCAAATAAGTATTTGCAATAGCTGTAAATTGTGATAAAATATACTTGATTTTTCAAATTGGAGGAATGTTATATGCTTTACACAAGCACAAGAAACAAAAGCGTAAAGGTTTCGTCAGCTCAAGCCATCGTTCAGGGCATTTCAAAAGACGGCGGTTTATTCGTACCGACCGAGATACCCGAAATAGATGCGAAATTCATTGATGAGCTTTCTTCGCTTGATTATATTTCAAGAGCAAAGAGGGTGCTTTCCCTCTATTTGACCGACTTTACCGATTCGGAACTTGATGAGTGCGTCAACGGAGCATATAAAGAGGGAAAATTCAGCAGTAAGGCTGTCGTACCCCTTGTTAAATATAACGATGATGCGGACATTCTCGAGCTTTGGAGAGGTCCGACCTGTGCATTCAAAGATGTTGCACTTCAGCTTTTACCGTATCTTCTTACGGTTTCGGTTAAAAAGACGGTTGACGGAAAAACGATAGTCATTCTTGTTGCAACATCGGGCGATACTGGTAAAGCGGCACTTGAAGGCTTTAAAAATGTTCCGGGTACAAAGATAATGGTATTTTATCCCAGTGACGGTGTAAGCCCCATGCAGAAATTACAGATGGCAACACAAGAGGGCGATAACGTAAGCGTTTGCGCTATAAACGGCAACTTTGACGATGCTCAAAACGGAGTTAAAGCCATATTTACTGACAAAGCGGTAGCCGATAGACTCAGCGAAAACAATATGATGTTCTCCTCGGCAAACTCAATAAACTGGGGCAGACTTGTTCCGCAGATAGTTTATTATATCTCCGCTTACTGCGATATGATAAACGAGGGTAGAATAAACAACGGTGATGAGATAAATATAGTCGTTCCGACAGGAAACTTCGGCAATATACTTGCGGCATATTATGCAAAGAGAATGGGACTTCCCGTTAAAAAGCTCATCTGTGCCTCAAACGCAAATAACGTTTTGACAGACTTTATAAACAGCGGCACATACGATAAGAACAGAAAGTTCTATCTTACGACTTCACCGTCAATGGATATACTTATTTCAAGTAACCTTGAAAGACTTCTTTTCCACCTTTGTGACGGAAACGATGAAACCATAAGAGATCTTATGTCCTCGCTTTCAAAGGACGGCAAATATACGGTTGATGAGAATATGTTCAAGTCACTTAAAGAACTGTTTGATGCAGGTTGTTGTGATGACGTTCAAGCCGCCGATACCATAAATAAGACATACAAGTCGGGTTATCTTCTTGATACACACACAGCTGTTGCAGTCAATGTTTACGACAGTTATGTCGAAAGAACGGGCGATCACACTCCCACCGTCATAGCATCGACTGCAAATCCCTATAAATTCTCGGCTGCCGTACTCAAGGCTGTTGCAGGTGAGGGAGCAACGGACGGACTTGATGAATTTGAACAGGTTTCAAAGCTTATAGAAACCGCAAACGTACCCTGTCCGCCGCAGCTTGCGGATCTTAAGTCAAAGACAATAAGATTCACAGATTGCTG
>CAYWDD010000278.1:0-1689 GCA_964456935.1 uncultured Faecalibacterium sp.
AGGCTTGCGGAGAATATGCACCGTCATAACGTATCAGAATTTTATTATCCGAAAGCTTTATACCGTCAATTTTAAAATTCCGCTGTCCGTCAAACTTCCTTATTGCATTGCCGATAAAGAACCCTACTTCTTTTCCGTAAGCTTTCGCCTGCGAAACAATAGACCTCATATCATCGTTATATCCCTCATCTTTAATAAGAGTATATTTATGATTGCCGTTTGTTATTTCTTCCGTGTAACCTTTGACAGCGAGTTCCTTTGCTGTGCTTTTGCGTTCTGTTGCCGTTTTGCCGCTAAGGCTTTGTTTATAGCTTGAAACTCGCCGAGCTTGCTTTCCGGCACTCTCATCAATTGTCCGTCCGCTGTTTCCAAGTAGTATACCGCTTCTTTGTTGCTCATTTATAAAATCCTCGCTTTCCGTCATAGAATACTTTGCATTTTCCACACGCATAACGGGTGAAATTTTAAGTAATTCATCAATTATTTTTTCGGTATTTGTATCAGCCGGAACAAAATATCTTGTGTTGTACTGTATTCTTTCGGTGAATACACCTTTTTTCGTAAGCAAATCGTAATTTTCATAGGTAGGCCCTACAACTTCAATTCTGTTTTCGCCCGATACTTTTCTCTGAATGATTTTCCAATCGTTTTCAAGATACACCGTATCGCCGTTTTTAATACCGCCGATTAAATCTTTTGTTGCGATTTTTTCTTTTTTACGTGATGAACCGAGCCTGCGCAATACCTCGTCTATCCTATCTTCGGGAATAACTCTGCCTATAAGCATTTCGCCGTCAGATGTAAGTACACGGTATATGCGTACATTTTCGGTAGGAAGCTTATCCCAAACGGGAAGTACCACACCGCTTATGAGGTGTAAACTCTCTTTGCGGTATTCGGGAAGCTTTCCTATTTCCTCATTCCACAATTTTTCTGCTTCATCGGATTTTATTTCAGTCCAATTACCGTAAAAACGATCCTGTGCAATATAATCGTTTTTAACCTGACCTATGAGTTTAAAGTTATCCGTCACGTTCCCGTAGGCATCTGTTGTGGACGACGTTCTCATAACAGCCCTGACGTTACCCGTGTTTTTGCTTTGATAGAAGCCGACAAAAAGTCGATCATTTATCGGTATATCCGAAAATTTTACAGGTTTAATTTCATGTTCTGCGGTAAGGTTATAGTATTTCGTCTTTGCACCGCTTCTTTCATCCTCTCTGATGTCCTGAACTTCATTAAGCGTAATTCTGTCAGCTTTATAATTTTCAAGACCTCGGTCGAGTGTTCCCGCAGCAGCGGCTTTTTCGGTCGCGTCCCTCAACCGCTGTTGATAGCCCTCAAATACTGTGTTTTGTTCCGAACTTTCAAGGGAAAGGATTCTGTTCAAGAATTTGTTTACTTCTCGCAACTCGGGTACAGTGGGCTTTACTCTGTTATACTCATCAAACAGCTTGTCTTTAAGTCCAAGCTTTGATATGATTTCAAGTCCGTCAGCTATATCGTCCACATGATTTGCAATCAAATCTTTATAGAACAGGGCAAGCACATCTTGAGCAAGACCGTTTTCAAGGTTATCACTCGCCGAGAACATACCTTGTCCGCCCGCTTGTCTTTGACCTTTTGTCATAGCCCCCAATTGGTCAAGTCTTTTTGCGATTGTTGAAATAAATCGCATTTGACCTTTCA
>CAYWDD010000279.1:0-1659 GCA_964456935.1 uncultured Faecalibacterium sp.
GTATCGTGGTTGCCGAATCCGAGAGTCCAATATACTCCGAGTTTTTCCATAAGGTTAGCGAATATCTTTGCGGACGAAAGATTGTTAAATGTACCCGCTTGGAAAGGAACGGGATAAGCGATATCACCCGTGATAACCACAAGGTCGGGTTTTTCGGCTGTAACCATGGCAGCTACTGCGTTGAGTGCCATAGCGTCCTTTTTAAGGCTCATCCAACCGCCGCCTATATGAACGTCAGTCAACTGCAAGACTTTGAAATCTCTGTCGGTCGTGAAAGTCCAATATCCGTTTTCATCCTTTTCGGGAACAAGTGTTTCGTCCTTTACGACTGTTTCAAATGAGTTTGCTTTCTCTGTGTTAGCCTTGTTTCCTACGGCACTTACGATTGCCGTCACCGCAATAAATGCCACTATTACAGCTAAGATTATTGCGATTATTTTCAGGGCAAGCTTACCTTTTTTGCCCTTTACCTTCTGCTTTTTTTCTTTTGTTTCCATGTTTTTCGGGTTTCCCCGTTCTCCTTTCATGTTCTTTATAAATCAGACCGAAATGAAAAATACTTCTATGTCAGCATTTTCACGACAGTCAATTTTTACCTGTTCGAGTTTTTCTTTCTCCGATTCAATTTGAGAAGATTCTATTTTAATGTACGCCTCGGTGTGTTCTTCGTCCGAGTAATATGTCACGTTTTTGGTGTTTATTCCGTCCGAAAGCGTTTTCAAAGCGTTTTCCACTGCCTGTCTTTTATCAAGCGAAACATAGTTTATAAGTTTTCCTGCCTGCGATATCATCATTTTCACAGCTGAAACCACTATAACCGTACTTATAACAATTCCGAATATTGCATCGAATGAGTAACTGCCGTTTTTCGAGAGGAAAAGCGTCAAGACCGTAACGCTCGTAATGAAGAAGTCGAGTATGCAGTCAACCGACATGACCTTTACGACAGGAGATGTAACGGTTTTAGACCAAATTCTGTACACAAGCCACATTGCGATTTTCGCCGCCGCAGTTAAGATCAGCATGAGGAGATATTTCTCCGTGTACCATACAGGTGTGGGGTACATTAGTCTTTCGACGGAAGAATAAGCAAAGTAGAATCCTGCGAAAGCGACTATCACCGACATGATGAACGACAAAAGCTGTTCGGCTTTAGTGACAATGCTCTTTGCGAAAAGATTAGCCTCTTTCATAACTGCGGCAAGGCAGATAAATGTCAGAAGTCCCGAAAGCGAGTCGAAAAGATTATTCACGGCATCGGAAAAGATACTGATACTGTTAGTGCTGAGTCCGACATAAAGCTTGATAAAAAAGAGTATCAGGTTAGAACCGAACGCAAACGCACAAACGGGAAGTATACCGTTTTGTTTTTTCACATTTTCACCTCCGTTGAACTGAAAGATTATAGCACAGATGTTGATTAAATTCAAGTGAAAGTGAGTTTACCGATAAAAATAGGCGTATTTTTAATAAAATTGACAAATGAAACGGACAATTTATCCAAAATTTTCGGGTCACAAAATATATTCTGAATTATTTTAACAAATTTTGCAAAAGCTATTGACAAAACGGTTCAAATCGTATATTATATGTGAGCTGTTTAAATATGATTCATTAGCTCAGTCGGCAGAGCACTTGACTTTTAATCAAGGTGTCCGG
>CAYWDD010000280.1:0-1648 GCA_964456935.1 uncultured Faecalibacterium sp.
TTATATGTACACAGACCTTGCGTCTATATACGAGAGGGCAGGCAGACAGTCGGGCAAAGAAGGCAGTATAACACTGATACCGATATTGACTATGCCCGAGGACGACAAAACGCACCCAATTCCGGATTTGACAGGATATATAACAGAGGGGCAGATAATACTTTCCCGTGAGCTTTTCAGAAGCGGCATAACACCGCCTATAGACGTTCTTCCCTCGCTTTCGAGACTTAAAGATAAAGGCATAGGTCAAGGGAAAACCCGAGAGGATCATTCAAACACCATGAATCAGCTTTTCTCGGCATACGCAAGAGGAAAAGAGGCAAAAGAACTTGTCACCGTACTGGGTGAATCGGCTTTAAGCGATGAGGATAAGCTTTATGTAGAGTTTGCACAAAGGTTTGAAAATGAATACGTTTCCCAAGGCTACGATAATAACAGGAGCATAGAAGAAACGCTTGACCTCGGGTGGGAGCTGCTTAAGATATTACCTCGAAGTGAGCTTAAGAGAATCAAGGAAGAATACCTTATAAAATATTATGATAAGGCGGAGGGATAATGGCGACTTTAAATATCAATCCGACCGCAATGGAACTTAAGAATTTAAGAAAGAAGTTAAACATCGCAACAAGAGGACACAAGCTGTTAAAAGATAAACGTGACGAACTGATGAGGCGGTTTCTTGATATAGCTAAAGAAAACGACTCACTTCGCACACAAGTGGAAAATGAGCTAAAAGACGCACAGTTTCATATGTCGATAGCTTTATCTCTTATGACAAGTCAGCAGGTCGAAACAGCGTTGATGATGCCGAAACAAGAAGTAAATCTTAATATAGAATACAAGAGTATAACAGGTGTAACAGTGCCTTTATTTAAAGCTGAATATAAAGTTGAAGATAAAACCGATATATATCCTTACGGCTATGCATTCACATCGGGTGAACTTGATAAAGCCGTTGAAAAATTCGGCAGTGTGTTTGAAAAGATGATAAGACTTGCACAGGTTGAAAAGTCATGTCAGCTTATGGCTGATGAAATAGAAAAAACACGACGTCGAGTTAACGCACTTGAATATGTTGTCATACCCGAATATAGGGAAACCATCAGATATATTACGATGAAAATCGAGGAAAACGAAAGAAGTACGATTGCAAGGCTTATGAAGATAAAGCCTAAACCTGTTCGCTTTTTCTAAAGTAACAGCAAGCTTATAAGTTTGCTCTTGAAATTTCCGAAAATCAGTGCTATAATTACGGTGATGATGTGATTGGAAGTTTTTTCAGCGACAAATCCGGCACCCCACTCGGCTTACGCCTCGGGGGTACACGTCTTTGCCGCTCCGCCCGCCCTGCGGGCGGGTTCGGTCACTACCGGAATTTAATAAAGATATAAAAGATACGGTTTGAAAAGTTGTTAGCCGAGTAGATGTAAAAGGGAATCCGGTTAGAATCCGGAACAACCGCCATTACTGTATTTGACAAGTGAGAGCTATATGTCATTGGAACTTGCGTTCTGAGAAGGCAGCTCTCGAATAAAGCTTATATAAGCTTTGCATCATAAGTCAGGATACCTGCCGTTTCTTTTTGGTTTAACACAGCTTTGGTGAGAAGAGTGCAACCGATTTATCGCTCGTTACAGTGTTCGGGTCG
>CAYWDD010000281.1:0-1642 GCA_964456935.1 uncultured Faecalibacterium sp.
GTTGTACCCAAAACTTTCTGCGCAACGTGGCGATAGAGGTTTTCGGTAAGATCCATCATGCCGTAGTAGTCGGTGTATGCCTGATAAAGCTCCATGAGTGTAAATTCGGGATTGTGTCTTGTGTCAATACCTTCGTTACGGAAAACTCTGCCGATTTCGTAAACACGTTCCATACCGCCTGCGATAAGACGCTTTAAGTAAAGCTCAAGTGAGATTCTGAGCTTGAAGTCCTCATCAAGAGCATTGTGGTGAGTGGTGAACGGTCTTGCCGCAGCACCGCCCGCATTTGAAACGAGTATGGGAGTTTCTACTTCGAGGAATCCCTGAGAATCAAGGAAGTTGCGTATTTCTCTTATGATGAGAGAACGCTTGATGAATGTATCTTTTGAGTCGGGATTTACGATAAGGTCAAGATATCTCTGACGGTATCTTGTGTCCGTATCCTTAAGTCCGTGGAATTTTTCGGGGAGGGGAAGAAGTGACTTTGAGAGAAGTCTTACGGATTTTGCGTGAACCGAGATCTGACCTCTTCTTGTTCTGAAAACAAAGCCCTTGACTTCGACGATATCGCCTATGTCCCACTTTTTAAACTCGGTGAAGTTTTCTTCGCCCAAGTCGTCTATTCTTACATATACCTGAATCTTTCCGGTACGGTCGCTGACTTCTATAAAGTTAGCCTTGCCCATATCACGCCAAGCCATTATTCTGCCGCAGACTGCAACGTCTGTGTTCTCAAGTTCGTCGAATCTTGCCTCGATATCGGCAGTTGTTATTGTCTGTTCCGCCGTTGTAATTTTGAACGGGTCTTTTCCGGCTCTCTGTAAATTTTCAAGCTTTTCGACTCTTATCTGTCTTAAAGCATTTACGTCTTGAACCTCTTCCTGTTCCTGTTCGGCGTTTAAAATCTTTTCGTCTGCCATGTTATCACCTTATTTTGAAATTTCCTTTATCATGTACTTGATAACTCCCATGGGAGCCTCAACTTCTACTACGTCGCCTGCTCTGTGACCTATAAGAGCCTTTGCGACAGGGGATTCGTCACTTGTGAGATAGTCGCTCTCTTTGTCTTTTGAGGTACTTGTAGAGCTGATTATCTGATATCTGTACTCATCGCCGTATTCAACGTCAACGATCGTTACCTTTGAGCCGAGCTGAATAACATCGGTCGAGAGGTTGTCCTCATCAATGACCTTAGCGTTTTGAAGTATGGACTCGATCTCGCTGATTCTTGCCTCAAGTTTACCCTGGTCGTTACGAGCTTCTTCGTATTCGCTGTTTTCGGAAAGGTCGCCGAATGAAAGTGCGACCTGAATTTTTTCTTTTATTTCCTGACGGCCTACAACTTTAAGGTGTTCAAGTTCGTCCTCCAACTCTTTTTTGCCCGAGGCGGTCAATAAAATTTCCTGTGCCATTTTTGTTTATCTCCCTTTCATAATATAAACTGTCAATTTAATATTATATAAATATTTGACGTTGCTGTCAACATTTATTACCAAAAAAGTATGTCAAAGTTTTAGGACATTCTTTTTACAATTAGTGCATTGAGAAATTACGATAATTGGGATAGAATATACTCGCAAAATTTTGAATACACAGGAGAGTTATGCTAGCAGGAGATCGAGAGAGAGTTAGAAACGACGCC
>CAYWDD010000282.1:0-1641 GCA_964456935.1 uncultured Faecalibacterium sp.
ATGCGGAAACGATCATCTCGGTCACGGACTTTCGGCTAAAGGCTTAGACGATCTCGGATATTTTGCCGATGCGGACGGTGACGTAAGACTTGTTGACGATATGCACATTCTTCACAACATCATGCACAAGAGATATCCCGAACTCCCCTACTATCTTTTCGGTCACAGCATGGGTTCGTTCTGTACAAGAGTATATGCGGCGGATTTCGGTGATGAGCTTGCCGGTGTTATCTTTTGCGGTACAGGTGAGCTTCCCAGTGCGGCGATACTCGGTGAAGAGCCGATGAAACTCATCGCAGAGAAAGTCAACCCGAAGATGAAGATACCGACACTCAGTCTCATGGGTAAACTTACGGCAGGAAAAGACGGTGATCCGAACGACTGGCTGAGTTACAACAAAGAAAATGTCGAAAAATATAAGGCTGATCCGCTTTGCGGTTTCTCGCTCACCTTAGCCGGCAACAGAGATATGATAGCTTTGATGAACACCGCCTGTCACCCCGCTTGGGCAAGACGAGTTCCCGTAGGACTTCCGATACTGTTGATTTCGGGTGCAAAAGATCCGGTCGGATTCAACGGCAAGGGTGTCATCAACGTCTGCGATAATCTCGAAATGGCAGGACACAAACCTGAAGTCATACTCTACCCCGGAATGAAACACGAGATACTCAACGAGGACGAACACGAGAAAGTTTACTTTGATGTGCTTTCGTTTATCAGCAGAACGATGCAGTAAGATTTATAGATACTACATACAGCAGAGCGTTTTGACCGTTCTGCTGTTTTTATGTGCCGGTAAATACTTTGAAATCGGCAAGCCCGTTTCCCTTAAATCGACACTTTTCGACATATAAATTTTCCGTATGAAGTTGCAAAGTTTGGCTGAATTTCGATTGAATTTCAGCTTGAAATGACAGATTTGATTCATGTTTTAAATCACTAACGTGCATGAATATGCAATATTTTGAATAAATAATTGCAAGTTAAAAATTTGTCGTTTTCGCCCTCTTTTATGTTCCTCAAAATGTGTAAAGCAAAAAACCTTGCGTGTGTGGAAAACTATGTTGAAAATGTGGATAACTTCATTTTTATTGTGATAAGGAATAAAATCCGTAAAAACTGTAAAGTTATTCTCTTTACTCACATAGTTTTCCACATATCAAACGTTAATTATTCGCTTTTTGGTGCATAATGCATATACACCCCATATGCAAAACTATGTGGAAATTGTGGATAACATTTTTTCGTCATTTGTCTTTTTAAGTGGTTTGTCAAGCGAAAATCGTAAATTTTGAGTTAAAATAGTGCCAAAATTTAAGCGAAAATTTTATATAAAATGCATAAAAATGATTTTTTTGTGCTTTTCCTCTTGACAAGGTTTCCGTATCATAAAAGACAGTTTCAATATTAGTACAACTCAGCTAAAATCTGTCCGTTTTGAAACAGTGTTATGTCAAACACAATGCAATTCTATGTATAGTTTGCCCACCGTATGATTGCGGACATATACAGATTTGATGTGCAACACAGAACGTCAAAAAGCGGCAGAGTTTCCCCTGCCGCCGATGAAAAGCATTGTTATTTCATGTTCTTTTCGTCCGACTCGATCCTTTTTTTGACCATCTGGCCACCGATAGATCC
>CAYWDD010000283.1:0-1587 GCA_964456935.1 uncultured Faecalibacterium sp.
AGCTTTAGACAATACGGATATCTTGTCGTACTCGGAGGAAACGGAAAAGAAACTCGAGGATCTTATAACGCATATCGAAGGTGCGGGAAGATGTAAGGTGATGGTAACGCTTGATACAAGTGAAGAGAATATCTACGCTTGTGACATAAACGAAGAAAAAAGTGAATATGTTGTTATAAAAACAAGCTCTGACGAGGGCGGCTTGCTGCTTAAGATAATTCAGCCGAAAATCAGGGGAGTAGCAGTGGTTTGTGACGGAGGTGACTCATATATTACGGTAAACAGCATAACCGAGGCCGTTTGCTCGGCTCTCGGAATCAGCAGCACTAAAATAAGCGTAACAAAAATGGAAAATTAGGAGGAAATCATGGCTAAATTAAATAAGAAAAGACAGATTTTAACAGCGACGCTTGCCATTGCGATGGCATCTGCAATATTGGTAAACTGGTATTACAACAAAGACTCGGCAAATAATCTTACAAGCAGTGAAAGCACAACATCTTCTTCAAATCTCGGTGACAGTATATATGTAAACGGTACTACGACCGAGGACAGCGAAAACGATGACACGTCCGAGGAAGTTAAAAGCGTTTCAAAGTCAAAGGAATACTTCGCTAAAGCACAGCTTAAAAGAACACAGATGCATGACGAAACCTTAGATAAGATAGAGTCGCTTTTGTCTGACGGAAAAAGCAGCGATGAGGCAGATAAGCTTATGAAAGAATACACTTCAGCCGTAAAGCTTGAAACCGATATTGAAAATTTGATAACCGCTAAAACAGGTGCGGAATGTCTTGCAATAATAAATTCCGATCAAGCCGAAATAGTTGTCGATGCCGATGCGATAGACGAACTTTATTTACTTCAAATAACGGACATAGTATCAACACAAAGCAAAATATCGGCAGAAAATATAACAATTATTCAGTCAAAGTAGTTGTATAATTTATAAAATGATGTTATAATCAATGTGTATGATTATACGAAACGCAATGCCCTTCGTGGTTTCGTAGCGAAGGGCATTATTTTGTGTTAAGCAAAGGAAAGGTAAAATTATGACAAGACGAGAAGCCAGAGAGCAGGCATTTATGCTTATATTTGAAAGATCATTTCAGCAAGACAGCGAAATTTCACAGCTTGTGGAATTTGCGCAAGAAAATGATGTCTTTGTTGCAGATAAATATGCGATAAAACTCGCCTCGGACACTTACGAAAAACTCCCGGAAATCGACTCTCACATTGAAAGCAATCTCAAAGGCTGGAGTGCGTCGAGAATTTCGAAAATCACCAGAGCTATTTTAAGAATGGCTGTTTGCGAGATACTTTATTATGATGATGTACCGACAGGTGTTGCTGTAAACGAGGCTGTCGAAATAGCCAAAAAGTTTGCCGCTGACGATGAGCCGAGCTATATCAACGGTGTTCTCGGTGCTGTTGCAAGGTCTTTATGATATGGCATATCTCGGAATAGATACAAGCAATTATACTACATCGGCAGCTTTATATTTTCCTAAAACGAACCTTGTTGTGCAGGAGAAGAAACTCTTGCCTGTTAAGAAAGGCGAAAAAGGACTTCGTCAAAGCGAT
>CAYWDD010000284.1:0-1576 GCA_964456935.1 uncultured Faecalibacterium sp.
GCTTCTGAAAAGCTCACGGGAAAGTATTATCTGTCCCTCTGTTATATATCCTGTCAAATCCGGAATAGGGTGCGTTTTGTCGTCCTCGGGCATAGTCAATATCGGTATCAGCGTTATACTGCCTTCTTTACCCGACTGCCTGCCTGCCCTCTCGTATATAGATGCAAGGTCTGTGTACATATAACCGGGATAGCCCTTTCTTCCCGGAACTTCTTTTCTTGCCGCAGATATCTCTCTTAAAGCATCTGCATAGTTCGTAATATCAGTCAATATAACAAGAACGTGCATTCCCTTATCAAAGGCAAGAAACTCTGCCGCAGTCAAAGCCATTTTAGGTGTCGCTATCCTCTCTATGGGCGGATCGTTGGCAAGATTTACAAAGACAACGGTTCGACCTATAGCACCCGTTTGTCTGAACGACTCGATAAAGTAATTAGATTCTTCAAAAGTTATCCCCATTGCGGCAAACACGACAGCGAATTTCTCATCGTCCGATCTCACCTTCGCCTGTCGTGCTATCTGTGCGGCAAGTTCGGCATGGGGAAGTCCGCTTGCAGAGAAAATAGGAAGTTTTTGCCCTCTGACAAGGGTGTTAAGTCCGTCTATAGCGGAAACCCCCGTCTGTATAAACTCATTCGGATAAAGCCGTGCCACGGGGTTCATCGGTATACCACCGACATCTAAACGCTTTTCGGGAACGATTTCGGGTCGTGAGTCGATAGGTCTGCCGAGTCCGTCAAAGACTCTGCCCAGCATATCGAGGGAAACTCCGAGTTCCATCTGTCTGCCCGAGAATCTTACCTTGCTGTCGGAAAGGTTTATTCCGACGGAATTTTCAAAAAGCTGTACCAATGCGTTCGTACCGCTGATTTCCAAAACTCGGCAACGCTTTTTCTCACCGCTTTTAAGCTCTATTTCGCCAAGCTCATTATACGCAACGTTTTCTACATCTCTTACAAGCATGAGAGGACCTGCGACTTCTTCTATCGTTCTGTATTCTCTGCCCATTAGCCCGCCTCCCGACTTTCGATCTTTTTTATCTCTTTCTCGATTTGAGAAGAAACTGCGGTGTACTCGGTGTCAATGTTTTCTTCTTCAACATATTTAAATCGACCTATCTTTTCTCTGACAGGAAGATAGATAAGCCTTTGAACGTCCACACCGCTTTTCGTCATTTCGCTTGCGACATCGTGGAATTTCAATATCAATTTCATCATATAAAACTGTTTTTTCAGCGATGAATATGTGTCGGTTTCATGAAAAGCAAGCTGGTGCAAAAAGTCCTCTCTTATCGACCTTGCGGTTTCGATAGTCAACCTATCTAACGGAGAAAGTGCGTCTGCACCTATGAGTTTTACGGTTTCTTCTATTTTTTCTTCCTCTTGAAGTATTTTCAAAAACCGACCTCTGAACACCGTCCAGTCGCTATCCACATTCTTCTCATACCACGGTTTAAGTAAATCTGTGTAAAGCGAATAGCTTGTCATGGGGTTGATTGCAGGAAAGTGTCTTTTGTACGCCAAAGCCGAATCCAACGCCCAGAACACCTTGACTATTCTGAGTGTTGCCTGTGACA
>CAYWDD010000285.1:0-1550 GCA_964456935.1 uncultured Faecalibacterium sp.
TTTTTAAGGATAGATTTTTGTCAAGACAAGGCGAAAACCGCAAGCAAGGCTGCCGCCTTGCGAGGATTTTCAACGCAGTACCCACGAAAATATACCTTAAAAAACCGTATTTTGTTCGAATGTTTTATGCCTAATAAAAACTAACACTCCGCACTGTACTTCGTGTACGGTGCGGAGCGATTTTTATGATTTATATCGGCTATATTGTTAATCCTGTCTGTAGTGGCTGAGGAAGTCACCGAGATCTCTGATAGCCTGTGCCATTTCTTCTGCCTCGGGGAGCATAACGATTCTGAAATGGTCGGGGTCGGGCCAGTCAAAGCCTGAACCGGGAACGATGAAGATGTGCTTTTCATGAAGGAAGTCGAAAGCAAACTTCTTATCGCTTGTGATGTTGAACTTCTTAACGTCAAGTTTCGGGAATACATAGAATGCACCGTGATTCTTAACGCAGCTTATGCCGTCGATCTTTGCAAGCTCTCTCATTGTAGCTTCTCTCTGCTCATACAGTCTGCCGCCCGGAACGAGCATTGCCTGTGTACTTGCATCGTCGTCAAGTGCGGCAGGGATAACAAGCTGTGTCAGAGCGTTTGAGCAAAGACGCATTGCCGCCAACTGGAAGATACCCTCGATATAGTCGTCGGCTTTGCCCTTATATCCGCTGATGCACATCCAACCGCAACGGAAACCGCAGATTATGTGTGACTTTGAAAGTCCGTTCATTGTGATGACCATTCTGTCGGGAGCAAGAGCAGCTGTTGAATAGTGCTGAACTCCGTCCATGACAAGGCGGTCGTAAATTTCATCTGAGAAGATGAGAAGATCATGCTCTCTTGCGACGTTGATAATGTCCTCGAGAACTTCTTTCGGGTACACCGCACCGGTCGGGTTATTCGGGTTTATGATAACGATAGCACGGGTCTTGCTTGTGACCTTGCTCTTGATATCGGCAATGTCGGGGTACCAATCATTTTTCTCATCGCAAGTATAGAACACGGGCTTACCGCCGGCTATGTAAGCTGAGTTTGACCACAGTGAATAGCTCGGTGACGGCATGAGTATTTCATCGCCCTTGTTCAAAAGAGCCAAAAGGCACATCTGTACAAGTTCGCTGACACCGTTTCCGATATAGATATCATCGGGAGTGATGTCCTGAACACCCTTTGACTTATGGTATTCGCAAATAGCCTCTCTTGCAGAGGGCATACCCTTAAGGTCGCAATAAGCAACAGCCTTATCTGCGTTATTCAAAAGTGCGTTCTTTACGCTGTCGGGCATACCGAAACCGAATGTGGCAGGGTTGCCTGTGTTAAGTCTTAATACTTTTGTACCCTCTTTAGCCATTCTCTGGCTTTCGATATAGAGAGGGCCTCTTATGTCTGAATGGACAGGTTCTAAGTTTTCCGAACGATTGATTAACATATTTACACTCCTTTTTTTCAGTTAAAGTGAATATTCGCTCACTTTGGGTCAGAAGAACATTCACCCTTTACTTTAGATTATACTTCAATTTGGAGTTTTGTCAATGGATATGATTTAATTTAATTGGT
>CAYWDD010000286.1:0-1548 GCA_964456935.1 uncultured Faecalibacterium sp.
CCTTGATTAAAAATTAGAAAAGAGGTGGTGCAAAATGAGGTAATAGGACGTTATAGCGGATTTTTTTAGATGTTTAAAATTTTAAAATCAAGGAGGAAATAATATGTCTAAGAAATCAAAAAAATTCATCGCCATAGTTATGACGCTCATAATGATGGTAAGCGTATTCACACTCGTCGTTAATGCCGACGAAATTCAAGACGCATCGGTTGCAACAGTTCTGTGTGAGGACGAAACAATGCGAAGTGAATATGAAAAGCACTTCAAAATGTCAGACGGCAGTTACATAGCTACCACATACGGTGAACCCGTACACAAGCAAGTCAACGGTGAGTGGGTAGAAATCGACAACACTCTTAAGCTTGAAACAAAAAGCAAGACCTCGGTGTACAAAACGGTAAACGGATTAAATGAAGTCAGCTTTGCAAAGACCTACAGCAGTGACAAGCTTGCATCAATAAGCGACGGTGACTACTCGGTTTCGTGGAGCATTACGGCTTTGGGCGAGCTTACGGCACAGGCAGGTCCGATAAGCTTGGAAAACAAAGTCGATGCCGAAATAAAATCGGACAACCTTTCCGACATAAGTGCAGACGAGCAAAAAACAATGGCTTCAAAGTCAGCCTCGGCTATCGCATATAAAAATGCGTTGTCGCAAGGTGTGGATCTTGAATACACTGTTTTACCAAGCAGAGTAAAGGAAAGTATCGTCTTAAACAGCAAACAAGACATATCATCATATGTTTTGAATGTTTACACGGAAAATCTTTCCGCAAGACTGCTTGACAACAGAGAGATTGAATTTTATAATGAAAGCGACGAAGCAGTATTTTCCATGTGGGCACCGTATATGTACGACAGTGCAACGGAATTATCACAGGACATAGCAGTCACACTTAAAGAGAGAGAAGAAGATCATTATATAGTAACCGTCACACCTGATTCCGATTGGCTCAATGCACCCGAACGCGTCTATCCCGTAACCATAGACCCCGACGTTTCGGCAAGCAGAGTCAGACAGAACATAATCGACAACTATGTTTGGGAGGGCTACGGTGTACAGGACGAAAATCTTGACAGACTTTATATCGGTGTCAAATCAGGCAAAATAGCAAGAGCTTACTTCAAGTATAAGACCTTACCGACATTGCCTAAGGGGTACACGATAACCGCCGCAACGCAGAGAGTAAACATTCTTGACGGAACGACCTCTGCAAACAAGGCAAACGCTTATATGGTTGAGGCAGATTGGGATTCATCGACCATAAAGTGGGCAAACAAGCCGTCAGCGTCAACAAAGCTTGCAACCGGTCTTAGCCACCACAATCTGTCGCACTATTCTTTCTCTTGCCTTACGGCTGTCAAAACATGGTATAGCGGAAACAGGAGCGGAACTAACAAGAACTATGGTATAATGATGAGGTACAAGGACGAAACACTCAGCGATTATAATTCGTTCTATTCATCTGACTGCTCAACGGAAAGCAAACGACCGCTGTTAAAGATAACCTACACAGTGCCGGAAGATAATTCTATCGTTTGGCCGGT
>CAYWDD010000287.1:0-1541 GCA_964456935.1 uncultured Faecalibacterium sp.
GAGAGCTAAAAGTCAGCACAACAATTTTGCATTTTGCCCTTTGCATTTTGCATTTAAAACAGCCGCCACCTATCTCGGTGACGGCTGTTTTTTATTCTGCTTGCTTTGAATACTTTAGTCTGTAGACCACATTCATAAGCTTTGATTCTATTTGGTTTATGGGGGCTATCTTTCCGAAAAGTTCGCCTCCGATGTATGCCTTGCAGTTCTTTTCGACAACTATCTCGGTTGCCTCTGCGTTGAACTTGTCCTTGCCGCAGCAGATCACTCCGTTGTCCTTGAGAAGAACCGCATTTCTTCCGCCCTTTAAGGCTCTGCCTATCTTCTTGAGTGACTTTGTTGTGTCGTTGTACGCTATGGCTTTGACTGTCGGACCGGCTATCTGCGCAAAGTCGTCAAGCAGCGGTTTCAACTTCTTTCCTTTGATAGACATTGCGTGTACCTCGGGAAGATCTGAGTGAATAACGTAGTTTACGTCCTTGCGGCTGTTGTAAACTTTCATGTGAACGGCAGCCTCTCTTGACAGCTGATCTCCGTCGGGCGGACAGTCGAAATCGACCTTTAAAAGTTCATCTCCCTGTTTGTCGAGAAGAACCATTATATCTCCGTCTCTCTTACTGTCGTATTTCTCAAGCTGTATTTCTTGGTTGCCTGTTCTGAATCTGTCACCGATGAACTTTGCGACTGCATCAAGCGAATCTGCCGCCTTACCGGAAACTTCCTTGTACTTTCTTAAGACATATTTTGCACAGACAAGCTCGACTTCATTTGCAACCGCAAATGCCTCGTCATAGTCCTTGCCTAAGCATAACGCACCGTGGTGAGCCATTATGACCGCCTTTGAATCTGTTCTCTTAAGAGCGGAGATAACTCCCTCACGAAGTGTTTTTGTACCGGGCAGACCGTAGCCGCCCATGACTAATTCATCGCCGATTATATCTTTACTTCTGCCGTCAATTCCCTTGATGTCGAAACCGAGAGCGCTGACGATAGATGCGTTCATCTGGTGAGTATGGATAACAAAATTGACCTCGGGACGAAGAGCATAGCACTGTGCGTGTATACCCTTTTCGCTTGACGGCTTGATATCACCGTCATATGAGAGATCGGAAATATTGACAGTCACGATATCGTCCGGTGTGAGCGTTTCATACGGCTTTCCGGACGGAGTAATAACAAACTGTGTGTCACTTATTCTGCAACTGATGTTGCCCCACGTTCTGACGATAAGACCGTATTCAACAAGCTGCTTTCCGGCATTGATGACCGTTTCTTTAGCTTTGATAATGTCCATATTTTACCCTCGCTTAATGTAGGTTGTAGGTTGTAGGCGGTAGGTAGGAGGGAGTAGTGACCCCTCAGTCAATCCAGATGCTAGACGCTAGACACTAGATGCCAGACTTTTTGCCTTTTAGGTTATTGCACCGAGGCAAGGTTTCAACCCCTCAGTCATGCCTACGGCATGACAGCTTTTCCTCCGGAAACGGGCACCCTTTTGTCACTTCGTGACATTTCCCCTAACAGGGGAATTTCCTTTCAGG